>JBILPP010000194.1:0-4007 GCA_044373765.1 Bacteroidia bacterium | reverse complement strand
GTTCGTAGCGCGTTTCCACTCTATCCCTAACCTATTGGACTCATCTATTTGGTATGCATTATTAACAGCCATCCCAATTGTTGGTGGAATATTTCTATCTGTGAAGCCATACCAATAACGAAAGTTTATTTCCTGCTTCGCATTAATCAAAAAACCAGATTCTAACATTAAACCATAACTTTTTTGTTGTGCGTGAGCTAATTTCTGAAGCGACTTTTCTGCTAATGTGTAGTTATGATATTCGATATTATTTTGTGCTGTTTGGTAATAAGCACGAGCTTTGATGTAACTTTTTTTATTGCCATATGATAAAGCCAAACGCTGTTGCATCAGACCAAAACTACCTGCACCAATTTGATAACTTACAGATTGTTTGTTAAACGCAGGCGTATTGTTTAATATTACAGCACCGCCAATTGCACCTGCACCATATAACGCTGAATTACCTCCATAATGAACAGAAATATCATCAATAAAACCAACAGGTAAAAGACTAAAATCTGTTTGGCCCATTAGGCTATTTTGAAGGTTAACCCCATTCCATAATACAGCAGTATGCTGCGCTCCTGCACCTCTAAAACTAGTGGTAGCAATTTGGTTGGGACCATATGCACGAACAAATACTTGACTATTATAACTTAATAATTGAGCCAAGTTATCATGCTGGGCAATAAGCTTAACCAACGAATCGGTTTGCACCGTTTTAGCCCCAATATTAAATGATTCAAAACGTTGACTTCGGGCTGTAAAATTTGGTAAATACTTAACGGTATCAGCAGGCAAAGTCTGGGCTAAAAGTTGCAAGCAACTCAACCATAACAAACCTACAAATGCCAATGCCTTTTTCATTTTTGAAATTTAAAAAGCATGCAGCTAAGCCGGATAGAAAAGTATAAAAAGGAACAGTAAGTGATAAAGCTTATGCTATCCCCCCTCGCTTTTTTTCCCGAAAGCTACATGGTAAAAATACTATTGGCAGGTCTTCTGACTTATACCGGATTGTTTGGCCTTCCCATTCGTTTTGTTAGAACAGTGACTAAGATTTAAACAATCTTTTTAAATCAATTTACATTGATTTGGTACTTACAGCAGCGGGTACTGTTTAGGAGTTACACCTAATTCCCTTTTAAGCATGATAAAAATAAATTCAATTCAACTTTTAAAAGAGACCAATGAAGATATTATCTTGTTAATCTAATTTTTAAGCAGCATTGTTATTAATTATTATATTAATTTTTGGTTGAACTAAAAATTAATACAAGTGGTATTACATGCACCAAAAGATGGAGCAAATGTATTTTAATATTTTAATTTTGTGCAAGCATGGTTAAACAAAACAGGCCAAATGCTTATGGGTGTAAGGCGAAAATTTAAACCGCTTCCTACTATTAAACACATTTAAACGAAAAATTGAGTACAGAGTAATCATGTATTAAAACAAAATGAATACACTTAAAAAAGCCAATACGAAAATTAATACTGAGGATATTTTCTGGCAAACAAACAAAGTAAGTATTCGTGTTTAATTAATCGCAAAACAATATTAAGGTTGACTTTGAAGATTAATACCATAGCAACATGAAAAGTAGAATTGGACATTTCATTCCTATTAATACTTGTTACTTACATGGTATTGCAAGACACCACTCACCTATTTAATTAAGTAAAGTTTGAAACCCTTGACTTATTTTGCAGCAGTTTATTTAAATTAAGCATATGGTACAATACAACCCAAGAGATTGGTTCGGGCTAATATTTCAATTTCACAAAAGTGATACCTTTAGGCAACTAGCAGGTATGATGTTGGTTATCGCTATTTTTTCTGGAGCAGTAGCTTATTTAGAAATTGAAATCTTAAACATGCGTTTTAAAACTACAACCATCGTGCACTCGTTGTTGGGCATTGTAATTGGCTTATTGATGGTATTTAGGACCAACACTGCCTACGAACGTTGGTGGGAAGGGCGGAAATTATGGGGAAGCTTATTAAACAACACCCGCAACATTGCCATAAAAATACATGTCATGCTACCCACTGCCAACCAAGAAGTGCGCATTAAAGTTGTTGAATTAATGAGTAATTTTGCAACAGCACTACAATACCATTTAACCCATCAATTAAGCAAAGAACAAAAATTTATTGGTGATGTAGAACCCAAGCATCAACCCAATTTATTGGCTACACAATTGTATGAGTTGGTAAACGAACTACATAAAAAAGAACATATAAATGGATATCAATTTTTAGCGCTTAACAACGAACTACAGGCATTAACGGATATAACAGGAGCTTGTGAACGCATAAAAAAAACACCTATACCTTACTCGTATAGTTTGTTTATTAAAAAGTTCTTGTTCATTTATATCATGACCATGCCTTTTTCGTTTGTAAGCGACTTTGGTTATTGGATAGTTTTAATTACCACTTTTGTATTTTATGTATTGGTAAGTTTAGAATTGATTGCAGAAGAAATTGAAGACCCATTTGGGAACGATGCAAATGATTTACCCATGACGAGTATTTGTGAAAACATTAAAAGAAGCACTGCCGAAATCTTACAGATAGACCCTAATGTTTAATACTTATACTTCCCTTAAAAAAGTAAATGTATCGCCATTAAATAACCCTTTATCGCTTAACTTAATACTAGGTATTACCAGTAAAGCCATGAAACTTAAACTCATGAAAGGCGCACTTAATGTTGAACCTAACACCTGCTTACTGAAGTTGTCAATTTGTGTGTAAAGTTCTGCTACTTCCCACGCATCCTTACTACTCATTAAACCAGCCACAGGAAGTGGTAAGAGTTGACTTTCTTCTGCGCACACAGCACTTAAGCCTCCTGTGTTTTCTATTAATAAGTTAACAGCCTTACACATGCTTTCATCATCTACACCAACAACTACAATATTGTGGCTATCATGTGCAACACTGCTGGCAATAGCACCTTGTTTCAAACCAATATTTTTAATGTATGCTAAGGCTACTTTAGCTTTTGCATAACGGTTTACCACCGCAATTTTTAATACATCATTTTGCAGGTTGATATCTGCCTTGTTACAAACTAATTTCTTTGTTACCAATTGCCCATCTTCACAAACAATAACATGTTCTATTTCTTTTGATGTATATGCAAAATCTTCAACCTGCATTGGAGTAATGTTAAATTTATTAACCGCATTTACCTCCACTGAATTAATCAAAATTTCACCTTCATCATACAACAACTCTCCGTTAATGTAGGTTTGTTTTACATTGAAATTTATCAAATCATCAACCAATATAAAATCTGCTGGGGCATTGATTTGAAGCAAACCAACAGGAAGTTTATAATGTTTAACAGGGTTAATGCAAGCGGCTTGCAATACGTCAAACAAATTATAACCGGCATTAATAGCTCTTGCGCAAAGTGCATTGATATGTCCTAACAAAAGTGAGTCAGGGTGTTTATCATCACTGCAAAACATAATTTGCATAGGATGGGAATTTAACGTAGGAATCAAGGCATCAAAATTACGTGCGGCACTTCCTTCTCTGATTAAAACCTTCATACCCAGGTTAAGTTTCTCCAAAGCCTCATCTAATGTCAAACATTCGTGGTCTGTAGAAATTCCTGCTGCTATGTATTTTCGTAATTGTTCTCCACTTAATCCTGGGGCATGGCCATCAACAGGCTTATCCGCTTTATGTGCAACCCTAATTTTTTGATGAACCATTTCATCATCAAAAATCACCCCAGGGTAATTCATCATTTCAGCCAAATACAACACCTCTTCGCGTTGCATTAATTTTTCAATATCGGCTACTGTAATTTCATCTCCAGCTGTTTCAAAAACAGTAGCAGGCACACAACTTGGGGCTCCAAAAAAGAACTTAAATGGAGTTTGTTTGCCATTTTCTATCATGTACTCAACACCCTGCAAACCAAGCACATTAGCAATTTCGTGTGGGTCGCTAATTGTTGCAACAGTACCATGCATTACAGCCATTCGAGCAAATTCAGACG
>JBILPP010000193.1:0-4028 GCA_044373765.1 Bacteroidia bacterium | reverse complement strand
ACCTGAGCATCAGCCGTATTTACAACTACTTTATTAAATGTTTCGTTTTGTGCTGCAATAGCATCTTCGCTTAAAAAATTCATACTGCTTTCCGTGCGGTTGTCATTAAACGCCAAAACAGAAAGCACATCGCTGCTACCTTTTTCTGTAACCTTAAACCAACCCGGGCTATTAATGGCATCGGTTTGAATTACTTTTTGGCCTTGGTATAAAGTGGCTTCAGTGATCAACTCTTGCTTTGCTCCTTTTATAACAATTAGTTTTTGTGTAACTGTTATTTCCGCAGGTAAAAAGGCTTGTTTGTTTTGTTTAATAACATAATAAATGGGATTATTTTTTTTAGCACCCAACGCCATGTTTAACATCATTGGAACAAACAAGCTATGTTGTTGCAGGTTACTAAATGTTTCTTTTAAAGGCACGGCCAACTGGTATACATTTCCTTTTTTTACTGCTGTTTGCCACAGCAAATCGTTACCGTTATTTAACGTTATAACTGCCTTGCCGCGAGTATTACTTTGTTTTTGTAAAGGGTAATGAATACTCACAATGGGATAATCGGTATTACCAATGCGCTGTTTAAACACATTCTTAAACAATAGATGTTGGTTGTTAACCGAGTTAACTTTTAAAGATTGCTTAATAGCGGTTCCGTATACTGGCATACCAATGTCAGCCCCAAAAGCATTAATTGCCGTGCTGTTTTCTGAAGAAGGAATCATTAATACTTGCCCACCTTGTTCAAGGTAGTTGTTCAATTCGGTACTTAAGCCACTTGACCAATCAGTGGGTTCATCAACAATAATTAGATTGTATTTATTAAAATTTTGGTAATTTATATTACCAAAAGTATTTGATGATAACGCGTAGTTAGGATCATTTGCAAAAACAGCATTTATAAATTTATTGGTGCCCTTACCAATGTATAAAATATGATGTTGGGATGTTGGTTTCAACGCAAAATACAACTTATCATCAAAAGTAATTGGGTAATCTGTTATGCTTACTTCTCCCTCCTGCCATGTATCTCCGCTTTGCTTAACGGCAGCCTCTGCCACCAAAGATTCTCCTGCGCCTATGTTTACATTTATAAGTGCCTTTTGAACCTTGTTTAACATTACTTTAACTACCAAACCCTCTACCTCTGTTTGACCATGATTGGTAAGTTTTATTTGAAGCGCAATTGGTTCATTGGCCTTTATAAATGGCGTATTGATGTATACAGAATCAATACTGATGTTTTGCGCCAACTTATTTTCTAAAGGAATAAAGTTATGGCTAATGGCGCTATCAGGCGTAATTCCACTTAGTTTAAATTGTGTTTGCTGAAAATCGCTTATGATATAAGAATGAAAATAACTATTTCCTTCAACCAAAAATGCGGTGTTTTGTTTGGCCCAAATATCCAATATGTTGGCACTAGCAGGAGTAGGTTCAATATTATCTATTCTTGCTAAAGCCTCGGTTTTATTGACCACACGTTGCTGGCTACCAGTTAAATCATTGGTTAATAATTGAAACTTATCATGGTTATCGTAGGCATTTACGATGGCGCGGGCTTTATTTTTTGCGATTTCAAATAACGCCCCGTCAGTTCCTTGGGCATTCATGCTAAAACTGTTATCAACAAACACGCTTACTACATTATTACCACCTGTTTTACTATTTTGCCCCAGCGGAATAAACGGTTGTGCAAAAGCCAAAACCATTGCCGATACTGCCAAAATACGACACAACAAAACCAATAAATCTTTCAGTTTTTGTTTAGATTTATTTTGCTCTTGCAATTGCTGCAAAAAACGAATGTCGCTAAACACTATTTTTTTATAGCGCCTAAAATGAAATAAATGTATAATAATGGGAATGCTGATAGCAGCTAATGCCCACAAAAAACCAGGATATACAAATTGCATGCGGTGTAAATATAAATAGTTTGGCTAAGTATGGCAATTAATTTAACCTACAGGCAAACCATTAAACCAATACTAAAAAGTAAGTTCAAGGTCGGTAAGTGTTTGGTTGTTTTGTATATGTTGCTCCACAATGCGTTCAACATCGTTTATCGTTACATGCCCATAATAAGTACCTTCTGGATAAATAACCAAAGCAGGTCCATTTCCGCAAGCGTCTATGCAACCAGAGCGTTGTGCACGTACTTTACCCTGTAGGCCTTTATCGCGCAATACCTCTTTAAATTTGTTAACCAATTCCATTCCTCGGGCTTCACCACAGCATGCCTTTCCTTCGGCCTTTTGGTTGGTGCAAATAAAAATATGTTTATCGTATCTCATGTGGCACAAATGTGGGTATTTTTTTTAATATATTTGCTGCTACAATTATGGATATAATTACCCTTTTTTCTAGACCAGAAGCCTGGCTTTCTTTAATAACATTATCCGTTATGGAGATTGTTTTAGGTATTGATAATGTGATTTTTATATCGCTTGTTACTGGGAAACTACCTCCAGAAAACCAAAACAAAGCACGTAGAATAGGCCTATTTTTAGCGTTATTTATCCGTTTGGTATTGCTTTCATTTATCAGCTATATTGTTAATGAAATGACAGAAACACTCTTTGAAGTGTTTGGACATGGGCTGAGTTGGAGAGATATTATTTTGTTGGCAGGTGGTTTATTTTTACTGTATAAAAGTACGGTAGAAATTTATGAATTACTAGAAGCAGATCCTGAAGAACACAGTAAAAAAGTAAACCCTACTTTTTGGAACGTGGTTTTGCAAGTAATAATTATTGATATTGTTTTTTCGTTTGATTCGATTATTACCGCAGTAGGATTAGCACAAGATTTACCCATCATGATTGCCGCGGTGGTAGTTTCTATGGTTATCATGTTGTTTTTCTCTGCAGCAATTGGCAAGTTTATTGACAAACACCCAAGTATAAAACTTTTGGCTTTGTCGTTTTTACTTACCATTGGTATTTTATTGGTGGCAGAAAGTTTTGGACAACACGTTTCAAAAGGGTACGTATATTTTGCCATGGCATTCTCTATTTTGGTGGAACTACTTAACATGCGAATGCGTAAAAAACCAAGCAAGCCTGTAGAGCTTAAAGATATTTATAAATAACAAAACAAGGGAGTAAAGCTATTTTACTCCCTTCATTTTTTATACATGAAAGCGGTAACTTTTATAGATTGGGGTAACATTGCTTACCAAGAAGCTTGGGACAAACAAGAAACTTTATTTAAACAAAAGGTAGATTGTAAGTTTGTAAACCGCAGTTTACCAGAAAGCGAACAAGTATTGCCACAAAATCATTTAATATTTTGTGAGCACCCGCATGTATATACCTTAGGCAAAAGCGGCAGCGAAAATAACCTATTAATTAATGAAGCGTTTTTACAAAAAATTGGTGCTACGTATGTTCCTATTAATCGTGGTGGCGATATTACTTACCATGGTCCGGGGCAATTGGTGGGCTATCCTATTTTAGATTTAGAACAGTTTTTTACTGATATACACAAGTACCTCCGTTTTTTAGAAGAAGCTGTTATACTTACACTTGCCGAATATGGCCTTAAAGGCGAGCGATACGAAGGCTTTACAGGAGTTTGGCTTGATGTTGATGACCACTTAAAAGCGCGTAAAATTTGTGCCATGGGCGTGCGTTGTAGCCGTTGGGTAACCATGCATGGATTTGCATTTAACGTAAATACAAACCTCGATTATTTTAGTCACATAGTACCCTGTGGAATTGACGACAAGCAAGTGACCTCTTTACAAAAGGAGTTAGGGCGTGAAATAGATATTGAAGAAGTAAAGACCAAACTAAAAAAACACATCGCACAATTGTTTGACATGCAGTTACAATAACTTTATTTACTTGTAATATAAGTTGAATTAAATCGTATTTCTTTTTCTTTTAAAGCTTCAATAAACCTATCATGCGTTATTGTTCCCTGATGCATTATGCGGTGATTTCTCATCACATTAAGGGCTTTTACATCCGCCACAAATTGTTGGGTTAACTCATCAAAACAAGTTTTAACCAATTGTTGCCAAACGT
>JBILPP010000192.1:0-4031 GCA_044373765.1 Bacteroidia bacterium | reverse complement strand
GTTGCACAAGGTTTGCAACGTAAATTACCTCATGTAGAAATTTTGTTTGTTGGTGCTGAAGACCGCATGGAAATGGAAAAAGTTCCGAAAGCAGGTTACAAAATTATTGGTTTGTGGATCAGTGGATTTCAACGCAGTTTAAGTCCTAAAAATTTACTGTTCCCATTTAAAGTTATAAGTAGTGTTATAAAAAGTTTATCCATAATTAAAGAGTTTAAACCCGATGTGGCTATTGGATTTGGAGGTTATGCCAGTGGTGCAATGCTTTATGCTGCCACCATCAAGAAATTACCAACTGTTATACATGAACAAAATTCTTATGCAGGCATAACCAATAAGATTTTAAAAAATAGGGTGGATACAATATGTGTGGCTTACGATAACATGAACAAGTTTTTTCCTGAAAGGAAATTGGTAAAAACAGGTAACCCTATTCGCCAGGATTTAATGCAAGTAGATGGATTGCGTGCAGAAGCTTTTACACATTTTAATTTATCGCCCAACTTAAAAACAGTTTTAGTAATAGGGGGTAGTTTAGGTGCAAGAACAATTAACGAAAGCATGCTAAAAAACCTGAATAAATTTAGCGAGAACAATGTGCAGCTGTTATGGCAAACAGGTAAAAACTTTGCTGAAGCAAACCAAGTAAGTCAAACTGGAGTGAATGTACAACAGTTTATTTATGAAATGAATTTGGCATATGCCATTGCCGATGTGGTAATTTCAAGAGCAGGTGCATTAAGTATAGCTGAATTGGCACAAGTTAAAAAGCCTGTGATATTGGTTCCATCTCCTAATGTAGCCGAAGACCATCAAACCAAAAATGCCATGGCATTGGTTGAACGTGAAGCGGCAATACTTATTAAAGACAGTGATGCCAAGCAAATTTTAGTTGACGAATGTATTGCTCTGGTAAAAAATGAAGCCAAACAAGTACAGCTAAAAAACAACATTGCAACATTTTCTATGCCAGATGCAGCTGATAGAATTGTTACAGAAATATTGCGTGTAATTGAAGAACGTTAAAAAATAACAAATGAACTTTAAAGACATAAAACAAGTATATTTTTTAGGCATTGGCGGAATAGGCATGAGTGCCATTGCCAGGTATTTTAATACCCAAAATATACCTGTAATGGGATACGATAAAACCGAAACTGAATTAACAAAATCGTTAGTTAAAGAGGGCATTGAAGTTCATTATAAAGATTTAGGTAGCGAGTTGGCAAACTTTGGGTTTAACAGAAACAATGTATTGGTAATATTAACACCAGCAATTCCTAAAAACCATGAAGAGTACAATTGGTTTTTACATAATGAGTTTACCATTTTAAAACGCTCCCAGGTATTGGGTGTAATTACTGATAACTACAAAACAGCAGGTATTGCGGGCACACATGGAAAAACAACCACCTCTGCCCTACTTGCCCATATTTTAAAACAAAGTAAAGTGGATTGCGCAGCATTTTTAGGCGGCATATCAACCAACTACAACAGCAATTTATTATTGCATAATAAAACCGACAATGTAACATCAACCCAAAACCAATTAATGGTTGTTGAAGCTGATGAGTTTGATAGGTCGTTTTTAACATTACATCCCAGTATTGGAGTAATCACATCTACAGATGCTGATCATTTGGATATATATGGCGAGCATGATGCATTAAAAAAATCATTTGCAGATTATGGAGCGCAAGTGCGTGATGTGTTGTTTGTAAAAAAAGAATTGGCGTTATACAGCGAACTACTTGAAAAGGACAATACCAACCGAGTAAAATCATACAGCATTAAACAGCAAGCGGATGTGTTTGCCGATAATATAACTATTGAAGGTGATACCTATTATTTTGATTTGCATAATGCCGATATTCATTTGCTTAAACTTAACCTAGGCATACCAGGTTTACACAATGTAGAAAATGCGGTTGCAGCATCTGCGGTTGCAATGCATGCTGGCGTAAGTAGTGATGAATTGAGAGCTGCATTGGCATCATTTAAAGGTGTAAAACGCAGGTTCGAATACATCATTAAGCAACCTGATATGGTATACATTGATGACTATGCGCATCACCCAACAGAATTAGAAGCCATTATTGGTTCGGTTAAAAAAATGTATGCTGACAAAAAAATACTGGCAATATTCCAACCCCATTTATATAGCCGCACACGGGATTTTGTTGATGGATTCGCATCTAGTCTTTCTATGGCAGATGAGGTGATTTTATTGGATATTTATCCTGCCAGAGAATTGCCTATGCCGGGAATAACATCGAAAATTATTTTTGATAAAATAACCAACCAAAATAAAACCCTTTGTAGTAAAGAGGAATTATTATCCATCATCAAAACAAAAAATATAGAAGTAATACTAACACTTGGTGCTGGTGATATTGATACTTTAATTGAACCCATTAAAACTTATTTAAACACAATTAACTAATTACCTGAATGGCATTTGATAAACATAAATTTTTAAGCAAAGCAAAAAAAATTGGCTACATCACACTTTGGCTGGTGTTGGTTGCCGGTTTATTTGTGAGTGTTGCGTTTATCAATAAACAAGAGAAAGAAAAAACCTGTACTGCAATTAACGTACACATAGAACCAACCGAGGCAGCCAATTTTATAGACAGAGAAATGGTGTTAAAAACCATAAGGAAAGATGGAAACGAAAAAAAAATTATAGGTATTACAATAAATAACATCGGTATACCCTGGTTAGAAAATAAACTTCGCAATAACCCAATGGTAAAAACAGCAGAAGTGTATACAGATATGAACGGTAGGTTAAATATCCACATACAACAACGCAGGCCAATACTAAGGGTATTGAATGCATTTGGGGAGGGCTTTTATTTGGATGATGAAGGCCTTAAAATGCCCCTATCGCCTGATTATACAGCTCATGTGCCTATTGCGAACGGATATATTTTTGAACATGGAAATGGTAGGGATACCGCCCTAACGGAGACATTACGTCAACTGTTTAAGATAGCCACATATGTTGATAAAGATACTTTTTGGAACGCGCAGATAGAACAGATATTTGTTACAGCTGAGAGTGAGTTTACACTTATTCCGAATATAGGTGATCAAACCATAGATTTTGGCGATGCTGCAGATACAGGTGACAAGTTTAAACGATTGATGCTCTTTTACAAAGAGGCGATGAATCGCGTAGGTTGGGAAACATACAGTAGCATAACAGTGAAATATAAGAATCAAATTGTTTGTAAAAAGAAAAATAACCCATAGCTGCCATGGCGCAATTAAATAAAGTAATAGTAGGATTAGATATTGGGACCACGAAAGTGTGTGCAATTATTGGAGCCAAAAACGAATTTGGCAAAGTAGAAATATTGGGCATGGGCAAAGCCGATTCACTAGGTGTGATAAGAGGTGAAGTGCGCAATATTGATAAAACAGTAAAGGCAATTCGCGAGGCAATTGACAAGGCCAAAGCAAGCATGCAGGATAACAACGTACGCATAGAGATTAACTCAGTACACGTAGGTATTGCTGGACAACACATCAAAAGCAAGCAACACCGCAATAGCATCAGCCGCAATAACCCAGAAGACGAAATAATTTTAGAAGAGGTTGTTAATTTCATAAAAGAAACTGAAAAATTGGCTTTGCCTCCTGGCGATAAAATCATTCATGTACTTCCACAAGAGTACCAAGTGGATGATATTACCGATGTAATAGATCCAGTTGGAATGGCTGGTGTTAGATTGTCTGCAAACTTTCACATCATAACAGGACATGTTGAGGCAATAAAAAACATCAATAAAAGTGTTCATCGTGCAGGTTTAGATGTGGCCGATTTAATACTTGAGCCACTATCTTCAGCAGAATCAGTACTTACACCCGAAGAGATGGAAGCAGGTATTTGTTTGGTCGATATTGGAGGTGGAACTACAGATGTTGCCATTTTTAAAAATGGTATCATCAGACATACAGCGGTAATTCCTTTTGGTGGTAACATCATTACCGAAGATGTGGTTGAAGGATGCCAAGTGTTGCGT
>JBILPP010000191.1:0-4035 GCA_044373765.1 Bacteroidia bacterium | reverse complement strand
TAATGGATGTAGGATAGTTTATTACCCTGATACCGTTGACGGAATAAATGCGCCTGTTCGGATTGTTGTGAAAAGATCTTATCCTGCCGAAATTAGTTTAGACAAGCAAGTTGTTTGTGTAGACCAGCCGTTTACCATAACCAACAAGTCGGATACGATTAGTTATACAGAGTTTAAATACGAAATGATTAATGATGATGGCAATGTGTTTGTTGATTCAATCATTAAAACGAATTTAGACAACAAGTTTACTTATACATTCCCTGATACGGGTAGTTATAGCGTAAGGCTTTTCCCAACCAAAATTGCACCTGGCTTGCCAAATTGTAAATTGTTTGATACTGCATCTGTTCGTGTGGTTCGTCCTTTCGCAAGCTTTACTATCGATTCTGCAGCAAACTCACCTAAGTTTGGCTTAAAAAACACATCGGTTTCATCTAGCGAATACACTTGGACGGCTTCAAAAAATGGTAGCATCATTAGCCAAGTTGATAAGGTTGAATCAGACAGAGATTGGAATTTTGACTTTGGAACAGACACAGGTGATGTTGTAATATGTTTACAAGCATTTACCCCAGACCCTGCTAAGCCTGTTTGTATGGATAGCGTTTGTCAAACTATTTCTTATCGTTTTGTGATAGAACTTGAGATTTACAACGTATTTACTCCTACTCCAAAAGACGGAAACAATGATGTGTTTAACATCAAGATTCAAGGTCAAAAATTATATGATTTGGTAATTTATAACCGTTGGGGAACCAAAGTTTTTGAAAGTACTGAGGCCACTTACGATTGGAATGGTACAAACATGAACGATGGAAGTGAATGTCCTGAAGGAACCTATTTCTACGTGTTTAAGTACGAGTTATTGAATGGTAAAAAGGAAACAGTTAACGGTACTGTAACTTTAATTAGAGAATAAAATTAATTGATGTATTTCATAAAAGAAGGCCCGCATGCGGGCCTTCTTTTGTTTGCGGCCTTATTTTATTAGATTTGCACGCTATCTTATAACATACATATAAATGAGAATTGCTGTTGTTGGTGCTACCGGATTGGTAGGCACTGTAATGCTTAGGTTACTGGCCGAAAGAAGCTTTCCTGTTACAGAATTAATCCCTGTTGCTTCTGAGAAATCTGTGGGCAAAGAAATTAGCTTTAAGGGCAAGTTTTATAAGGTACATAGCATGCAGCAGGCCATTGATAAAAAACCGCATATTGCACTATTCTCTGCAGGTGGAAGTGTATCCTTACAGTGGGCTGAAGCCTTTGCTCATGTTGGCACATTTGTTATCGATAATTCATCTGCGTGGCGTATGAACCCCTACAAAAAACTTATAGTTCCAGAGATAAATGCACATACAATTACGGAAAGCGATAAGGTGATTGCCAACCCCAATTGTTCAACCATTCAAATGGTTTTGGCGTTACATCCTCTTCATGTAAAATACGGCATTAAGCGTGTTGTTGTATCAACCTATCAAAGTGTTACAGGAACAGGTGTAAAGGCCATTACTCAAATGGAAAACGAACGTCAAGGTATTATAGGAGAGATGGCTTATGCGCATCAAATAGACAAAAATTGCATTCCACAAATTGATGTGTTTTTAGAGAATGGTTACACCAAAGAAGAAATGAAAATGGTGAACGAAACTAAAAAAATTATTCATGATGATAACATACACATTACAGCCACTTGTGTGCGTGTTCCGGTAATAGGCGGACATAGTGAGAGTGTTAACGTTGAGCTTAAGCAGGACTTTGATGTGGATGAAGTAAGGGGGCTGCTTTCTATTACAAAAGGGATTATTGTTAAAGACGATATTGGTAAAGCCGTTTACCCAATGCCTTTAATAGACGCACATGATAGAGATGAAGTTTTTGTTGGAAGAATTAGAAGAGATGAATCCCAAGCAAACACATTAAACATGTGGATTGTTGCAGATAATTTGCGAAAAGGCGCGGCAACTAATGCGATTCAAATTGCGGAATATTTAGTTGATAAAAATCTTATTAAGGCGTAAGTAACATCATGGGCAATCAACCTACCTTTACCAAGGCTCAGCTAGCGCTCCGAAACGGGCAAGACAAGGATGAAGTATGGGTTGCTTATCGGGGAGTAATTTATGATGTAACCAAAAGTAGATTATGGCGAAATGGTAAACATTATGAACATTGGGCGGGCCAGGATTTAACAAGTGAATTAAAAGATGCACCGCATAGCAAATCCGTTTTTGATAAGTTTGATATTGTAGGATATTTAGAAAATTAATACATGAGTACAAAAGCCTTTAGCTATGATAGCTACATTTTAAAAGGGATTACACATAATGTGTACATTGATTTGTTAAAAGATTTGTTGTCGGAGGGTAGAACCACAGGGTTAAATCAAGATGATGGATTAATCGAATATGCAAAGTTGAATATTCAACGGATGGAGCGTATTTACAAAACGGTTGTTATTAACGGTGAGCTTGTTAAAAAAGTAAAAGCCATTACTGAAAAACAAACTTGGATTTGCATTACGGAAGGCTGGTGTGGCGATGCAGCACAAAGCATACCCTTATTTGAAAGACTAGCTGAACTAAACGATAACATCAGTTTTAAAATAGTGTTACGTGACGAAAACTTGGATTTGATGGACAGAAACCTGACCAATGGGGGAAGGGCAATACCGATTGTTATTGCAACACAAAATGATCAAGAATTATGGAAATGGGGTCCTCGGCCCAAGTCATTGCAAGCTATTGTAGATGAGTTTAAACAAAACCCTACTGTATCATATGAAGAATTAAAAACCCAGCTTCATACTTGGTATGCAAAAAATAAAACGGTTGACCAGCAAAACGAGTTAATTACATTGATAAAGTAAGTAATAATAGCCCTGAAAACGGGCTTTTTTATTGTCATCTATTTGCCATTACAAATCAATTCATGTTTGCCCCTAGTTACCTAATCTAAAAACTAAAAAGAGGTACTTTTAAAGTTAATATGCAACAAAGTAAACTCAAAATAATTAGGCAAATTCTTTGTTAGGATTGATACTACGATAGCGAAATTATAAATATATTAATTGAGGTTTAAATAAGCCTGTATACATTTATTGCAGTATGAAATGACCACAAATAACTTGTTGCACATAACAAACAAAAGCCACTGATTGCAGGTAATTAGGGGATTGAATACGACAGCGGTTTTTCACATCATCCAAAAAGAAAAATGAGTGTTTAGTGCGAGCTGGTTTTTGTTTGGGTATTAAATCCAATGCATTAGTTGTATGTCGAGATGGGTTTTGGGTTTAGAAATTAAAGAATAACTGAAGCAACGTTAGGTAACTTAAGTGTACAAATTGATAAACTTAAACAAGCCGAATATTTAACTGTTACAAAATCGTTTAGAAACAATTATCCGCTAACTGTTTGTAAAATAACTCCTAAAGGACGCATAGCTTTTGAGAAATACGTTAAAGACATAAAATCACACCTTAAAGTATGATGTACACATTAAAAAGTGGTTTGGGGATAACGTTTTGTTTATGTGCATTTACTTGCACGCATGAAAAAGCTGAAAACATTTTTTGCAGCCTTAGCCTTTACTCCCAGTTTATTTGCCCAAGACATAGCGGGTATTTCGCCAGCGGAACACAACCAGAGTCATCCAGAAGAGGATGAAGTGGTAGAGGTGTCAAGCCAGGAAAAACATTTTTCTAATTTACGCCAACTTACTTTTGGTGGTGATAATGCTGAAGCATATTTCAGCTTTGACGGAAAAAAACTATCGTTTCAGAGCAATAACCCCGCTTGGGGCTTAAAGTGCGACCAAATTTTTTGGATGGACATTGAGGAAGCTGCAGATAATCGCATCTATCAACCCTTAAATGTGAGTAACTTACAAGGTCGAACAACCTGTAGCTATTACCTGCCCGATAACAAACGCATTATTTATGCATCTACTTTTAAGGCTGGAAGTGAGTGTCCACCTGCTCCAGAAACCAGCGGTCGCTACTTGTGGTCAATAGACCCCAACTACGATATT
>JBILPP010000190.1:0-4050 GCA_044373765.1 Bacteroidia bacterium | reverse complement strand
GTGCCATTATTATTGGTATTTGGCAATAAAATGCTAGGTATATCATCATCATTAAGACACACTTGTGCAGCAGTTGCGCCATTTAACATTCAGTTCTTAAAATACAATTGGAAAGCTGAAATGTGGAACATTTTTTTTGTGCTGGGGATTTTAATAGGTGGTTTTGTAGGCGGAGTTTTATTAAAAACTGATGCACCAATCGAATTATCAGCGCAAACAATTGAAGATATTAAGGCCCTTGGCGTAAATAACTTTGATGGTTTAATACCCGCAGAAATATTTAACTGGGAGAATTTATTAACCATAAAAGGTTTTATTATCTTAGTGGGTGGTGGATTTTTAATTGGATTTGGTGCACGTTATGCTGGTGGATGTACATCTGGGCATGCCATAATGGGTATTTCAAGTCTTCAATGGCCATCACTTGTTACTGTAATTTTCTTCTTTATAGGAGGCTTACTAATGACCCATGTTATAGCTCCAATTATTTATCAATTATTTTAATCATGAAAAATATAAAATACTTATTGGTAGGTGTATTGTTCGGAACAGTACTTACTAAAACAGAAGCCGTATCATGGTTCAGAATTCAAGAAATGTTTCGATTCCAAAGTTTCCATATGTATGGTATCATAGGCTCAGCAATTGCAGTAGGTATGGTTTCAATTTTGTTATTGAAGAGATTTAATGTCAAAGCTTTAAACGGAGAAGCCATAGTAATACCAGATAAACAATTCAATAAAGGATCCATCATAGGAGGAACCATATTTGGTATGGGATGGGCACTGGCTGGTGCTTGCCCAGGTCCATTATACAGTTTATTGGGTGCAGGATACTCCATTATAATAGTACCTATACTTGGTGCATTAATAGGTCCATGGGCTTACAGTTACTTACGCCCTAAACTACCACACTAGGTCATGTTAACCACATTTAACTCACTACGAGTATTGCGCGTGGCACTTGGCTTATTGAGTGCCGTGGCATTTATTTATAGTGGTTTGTGGCCATTTGCATTAATTGGTGTGATCCTATTAATTATGGCTCTTTTAAAAATTGATTACGGTATTGGCTCTTGCGAGTTTAACCGTAATCAATCGCACAAAAACCAACTAAATTCATAAATATGAAAAACAAATTGAAACTTTTTGGCCTCACATTTTTTGTGGCAATTTTAATTATTGCTTGTAATACACCGAATAACGTTTTGGATGTAAATCAATTTGAACAAAAATTAACCGGCTCAAATACGTTGGTAATTGATGTACGCACACCTCAAGAATTTGCCGAAGGGCATATTGAAGGTGCTATGAATATTGATTATTACGATATCCATTTCGAAAACAAAATTAATGCTATTGACAAGTCTAAAACCATTTTAGTTTATTGTAAAAGTGGCAATAGAAGTGGTAAGGCAGCAACCATACTTGCCAAAAACAAGTTCAAAAATGTTTATGATTTATCAGGAGGCATTACCAATTGGATAGCTTCAGGTAAATCAGTTGAATAATTAATAATTTTTTACATTTATGAAAGCGTTTCATATTCTTTTAGCACTAATCTTTCTTGGCTTTATATATGCAGTTGGTAGTTATTTGAGCGAATTAATGAAACAAACCAATTCGCAAAAAAGTGCTGATGCAATTAAACAACCTATCATACACCAAGAAACTAATGCTGATGATTTTTGGCATTTACCAGATTGGTCAATTATTGACAACCATCCTGACGCTGAATTAATAAAATATGGTAAAGAGTTAATTGTAAATACCTCATTATACCTTGGACCCAAAGGCAGTGTAGCACAGTTAAGCAATGGCATGAACTGTCAGAATTGCCATTTAGATGCAGGCACAAAGGTTTGGGGTAATAATTACAGTGCGGTTTATTCAACTTACCCCAAATTTAGAGAAAGATCAGGAGCAACAGAAACCATAGAAAAACGCGTTAATGATTGTTTTGAGAGAAGTTTAAACGGGAAATCATTAGACACCACAAGTCAAGAAATGAATGCAATAATTGCCTATATAAAATGGCTTGGAACCGATGTAATAAAAGGTGAGAAACCAAAAGGAAGTGGGATTACTGAAGTTGCATATTTAGACAGAGCTGCTAGCCCTGAAAAAGGTAAATTGGTATATGAAAGTAAATGCTCAAGTTGTCATCAATCAAATGGTGAAGGTATTTTAAATACAGAGAAAACAACTTATCAATTTCCACCGTTATGGGGTAAACATAGTTACAACGAAGGCGCAGGACTTTTCAGGCTATCTCGTTTTGCAGGTTACGTAAAATCGAATATGCCATTAGGTGCTACTCACAGTAACCCGCAATTAACAGACGAAGAGGCTTGGGATGTGGCCGCTTTTGTAAACAGCATGCCAAGACCTAAGAAGGATTTAACAGGCGATTGGCCGAACATTTCCGGGAAACCTATTGATCATCCGTTTGGCCCATTTGCAGACAAATACGATGAAAAGCAACATAAGTATGGCCCTTTTAAACCAATAAAAGAAGCCAAGCAAAAAGCGAACAAACAATCATAGCTATGAAATTAATGAAAACCCTTTTTGTAATTGTTTTTATTGTACTTGCAGGTACTACTGTTCAGGCACAACAATTCACCTTTAAAAAACATTTAATTGTTATGCAACTGACTTCCGCAGATACAATGGTGCATAAAGGCTTAGTGAAACAACTTAATAATTTAAAAGCCGGTTGGGGCGATACTGTAAATATTGAGGTAGTTTGTCATGGCCCTGGTATTGAATTGTTGACCAGCGCCAAATCGAAATTTGGAGAACAAATTAGCCAACTGCAACAAAAAGGAATTGATTTTGTAGCATGCGAAAATACCATGTTAGAAAAGAAACTCAATAAAAATGAGATGTTACCCAATATGAAGTTCGTTCGCATGGGTATTGGCGAAATTATATTGAAACAAGAGCAAGGTTGGTATTATATCAAAGCAGGAAATTAATGAAAAAACATTCTATATTATTTACACTCTATATGGTTCTTCATGTTGTAGTGTATAGTCAACCATTACCTGTGCAACATCAGACAGAACTAGACAGAAACGAAACAGATACCAACACCCTTCAATATGTTTTACGTAACGGAACTTTTTACGGACATGCCAGGTACTTTTTTATGGCAACAGATAATACAGCCGGATTAAGTGATTATTACGCAAATGCTATTGGCATGGGAATTGGCTATGAAACCGGTAAAATAAAAGGTTTTCAATTAGGAGTAAGTGGGTTCTTTATATACAATATCCATTCATCTAATTTATCAATACAAGACGAAAAAACAGGGTCATCAAATCGATATGAGTTAGGCCTTTTTGACATAAAAGACCCAGAAAACCACCATGACTTAGACCGTTTAGAAGATTTATACTTAAAATACTCATTTAAAAACTCCAATATTAAGTTTGGTAAACAACACATCAAAACACCTTATGTAAATGCACAAGACGGACGTATGCGTCCTACTTTGGTTGAAGGTTTAACGGTAGAATTCAAACAACTCAAAAAAACAACCATTGAAGCCGGGTGTATTTACGAGGTATCACCAAGAGGAACTGTTAAGTGGTATAGTGTAGGTCATTCAATTGGCATTTATCCGATGGGTGTATTGGTTGATGGAACGAGAGCAAACTATGAAACACACATTAAAAGTGATGGGATTTATTATGCAGGAATAACGCACAATTTCAACAAAAAGATTAAACTACAAATATGGAATAATTACGTAGAAAATGTATTCAACACCTCACTCATACAATACAATGGCGAGTTTAATTTAAGTGCAAAACACAAACTTATTACAGGATTACAAGGCTCATATCAAACGGCATTAAACTATGGGGGAAATGCCGATAGCAAGTACACTTATATGAGCCCCAATAATCAGGCTTATACGTTTGGGGCAAAACTTGGCATAACATTTCCCAAAAACTTTGCTGTACAAACAAACTATAACCGTATAACAAAACACGGACAGTACCTGATGCCACGTGAGTGGGGACGTGATCCATTTTTT
>JBILPP010000189.1:0-4055 GCA_044373765.1 Bacteroidia bacterium | reverse complement strand
TTAAATTTTCTTAAATCATTTCTTCCTTTTTCGTTGAAAAAGAAGAATGTGGGTTTGTCATTTCATGACTAAACTTTTAAGAATCAATTACAATAGTGTGTTTGACTTTTACATACAAGTGTTTTTGTGTATGCAGTAACCCGATAAAAGTGTATTATTGTTCACGTTCATGAATAATAATTTAACAGACGGTATCAATTTTTTGTCGAAGCTAAACAACAAACGTATTTGGAATTACGTAAAGTTGATGGCCAGCTACTATATTTCTAAAACTACCAAAAAGGCGTTTATAAATGCCAAACCCACCAGTTTAGAAATTGAACCTACTACGAGCTGCAATTTACGCTGTCCGCAATGCCCAAGTGGTTTGCGGGAATTTACACGTAACACGGGAATGTTAGATTTGCCTTTGTACAAAAAAATAATTGACGAAACCCACCAAGAGTTGGTTTGGTTAATTTTATACTTTCAAGGTGAACCATTTTTAAATAAACAATTTTTAGAGTTTGTAAAATATGCGGCTCAAAAAAATATTTATACGGCCACAAGTAGTAATGCCCATTATTTTACAGATGATATGGCTAGAGCTACCGTTGAAAGCGGATTAGATAGGTTGATTATTTCTATTGATGGAACAACTCAAGATACCTATGGAAAATACCGTATTGGCGGTAATGTTGAAAAAGTAATTGAGGGTACAGAAAGACTCTTATTTTGGAAAAAGAAATTAAAAAGTAAAACGCCTCATATCATTTGGCAGTTTATTGTTTTTAAACACAACGAACACCAATTACCAGAAATAAAAAAGTTGGCTAAACAAGTTGGTGTTAATGAACTTGGAATTAAAACTGCACAAATTTACGATTACCAAACCAGTGATAATTTTATTCCTGAAAACGAAGATTTGAGCAGGTACGAAAAACGGCCTGATGGAACTTTCCAAATTAAAAACAAATTACTAAACCAATGTTGGCGCATGTGGCGCGGCAGTGTTATTACATGGGACGGATTGGTGGTGCCTTGTTGTTTTGATAAGGATGCTACACATAGATTTGGTGATATAAGTTCACAATCATTTCATGAGGTTTGGCACAGCGATAAATACAATAACTTCAGAAACGCGATATTGAAAAGCAGAAAAGAAATTGACATTTGTACCAACTGCACAGAGGGCACAAAAGTTTGGAATTAGCTGCAAGATGTTTGTGAAAATAATTATGGACCCGATTTGAAAATCTTTACCTGTTATTCTCAAAACACAAGATTACACGCAAATAAAGTAGAATCACTTTAGGTAAAAACTTAAACCAATAACAGTTGTACTTATCAACTAAAAACTACCCAAACCAGTTACTGGCCAAAGAATAATCAAGGCAAAAACAAGGAAAATAACCCCACTAAAAACGTTTAAACGATGCATGTTTTGTGCCGATAATACATGACGTAATTTACCTGCAAAGTATACAATACCAATCATGGTGGTAAGCATCGTAGCAAGCACTACCATAAAAAAGAAGAAGGTATTGTTATGATCAAATTTAACTACTGTTTCAACGTAAGTAGTTACTCCCATCCAGCTAATTAACACCATCGGATTAAGGCTATTTAACATGGCGCCTTTTATAAAATACAATATGCCTTTTCGTTCTGTTGGTGCTGCATCATTAGTATGATCAACCTCTTTTTTTATAATTGAACGAATACCTAAAATAACCAAAAAAGCAAATCCTACGATACGGATTTCCATATCAAACTTTTTTATTTCGTCAGCTACAAATGAAGTTCCCCAAACCGTAATGGCAATAAACAAAGCATCGCTAAGTAATACACCTAATGCAATAAACAGTGCTTTATTAAAACCTCTTTTTACACTGGTTTGAATCAGTGAAAAGAATACGGTACCGAATGTTAGTGTAAATAACAATCCAGTTAATATTCCTTTCCAAATAGGGTCTAACATTTGCATGATTGGCAAGTATAATAAAATAACGCGGGCTACCCAAAGGTAGCCCGCGTTATTCGTTTAAGTTCAAACAAATCAGTTGATTTACAAATTGCCTACCATGTTTTCAGGCTTAACCCAAGCATCAAACTGCTCGTTGGTTAAGTAACCTAATTCAATAGCCGCTTCACGTAAGGTTTTATTTTCTTTATGTGCTGTCTTGGCAATTTTTGCGGCCTTTTCGTATCCAATATGCGGATTTAATGCTGTAACCAACATCAAGCTGTTTTCTAAATGACGCTTAATCGTTTCATTGTTTGGCTCTATACCTTCAGCACATTTATCATTAAAACTTACACAAGCATCTCCAATTAAACGGGCACTTTGTAATACGTTAGCTGCAATCAATGGCTTAAATACGTTTAACTCAAAATGGCCATTGCTACCTCCAATTGAAACAGCCACATCGTTACCCATAACTTGCGCAGCAACCATAGTCATTGCTTCAGGTTGTGTTGGATTAACTTTTCCAGGCATAATTGATGACCCAGGTTCATTATCAGGAATTACAATTTCGCCAATACCACTGCGCGGACCAGATGATAACATTCTAATATCATTTGCAATTTTCATGGCACTTACCGCCACACGCTTTAATGCACCGCTTAATTCAACCATGGCATCATGCGCTGCTAAAGCTTCAAATTTATTTGGTGCAGTAATAAAAGGATGACCAGTAAATTCAGCTATTTTTTGAGCTACCAATACATCATAACCTTTAGGTGCATTTAAACCTGTTCCAACAGCTGTGCCACCCAAAGCCAATTCCTTCACCATTTCTAACGCATTGTTTAAGGCACGCACACCATTATCTAATTGTTGTACGTATCCACCAAACTCTTGTCCTAATGTCAAAGGTGTAGCATCCATAAAGTGGGTACGACCAGTTTTAACAATATCTTTAAATGCTTCAACTTTTTTAGCTAAAGTATTACGCAATTTCAAAATTCCAGGAATGGTAGTTTCAACCACCATTTTGTATGCAGCTATGTGCATAGCTGTTGGGTAAGTATCATTTGATGATTGAGATTTATTTACATCATCATTAGGATGTAGCACTTTATCTTCATCTGTTAATTTACCACCTGTAGTTACATGAGCACGATAAGCAATAACCTCATTGGCATTCATGTTACTTTGGGTTCCACTTCCTGTTTGCCATATTACCAATGGAAATTCACCATCTAGTTTTCCTGTTAAAATTTCATCACAAACAGTGCTGATTAAATCACGCTTTTCGGCAGATAACACACCTAAATCGCAATTTGCATGTGCCGCAGCCTTTTTTAAATAGGCAAATGCATAAATAATTTCTTTGGGCATGCTAGCCTCAGGACCAATTTTAAAATTATTACGTGAACGTTCTGTTTGCGCTCCCCAATATTTGTCGGCAGGTACTTTTACCTCGCCCATGGTGTCGTGTTCAATTCTAAATTCCATGTGTGATTTTTTATTAAGTGGCGCAAAATAATAAGAATTAAGCCCCTATACATAGGATATTTGTCAATTTACTGCTTATCTGATAATTAACTTTTTCCACCAAACGGAAAATAAAACGTAAAATCCTTGTTTAAAAGGATTTATGGATTTACCTTCATTTACCCTTAACTAATTCTATGACGATATGGCAACAGCAACAATTAAAGTATCCCACGATTTGGAGTACAAGCATTGGCTTAATGAAATTGATTTTTACAATTCGGAGTTGGTAAACATGCAACATCAACTGGCCGACTTTACGCCTACGTTTTACAAAAAGTATTTTGCAGAAAATGTATCCCACTTCCAAAACCGTTTTATATACCAGCGTGAAGTGATAGAGATATTAAAGCATGATTTGAAACAACAAGAAAACGACATTAAAAGACTGCAAGCCTACCCTACTCCAAAACTAAGAGATAAGGTAAGCCGCATGCACTTAAGGCTTCGAAATGATGTAGCCATATTTTTTGATTTGTTTTTAGAACTCAAAAGAGATTTTTCTGATTTCTTGGCTTAGAATCCCTCCTCACTCTCCGCTTGCAATCCAGCAATAACAGGCAAGTGGTTGTTA
>JBILPP010000188.1:0-4073 GCA_044373765.1 Bacteroidia bacterium | reverse complement strand
AGCATAATTGTTGCAAAAAATTCGGATGATATTATCCCAATTAAAAATCCTGAATTATATAAAATTGCTACAGTAGGTGTCGGTATTCAGCAACTTACTACCTTTCAGGAAATGTGTTTAAATTATTGCAAAAGTGATTATTTCAGCATTGACAAAACAGACAAGAGCGTAAACTTCGACAGCTTATATATAGCATTAGAAAAATACAACTTGGTTATTGTAAGTCTTCACTCAACAAGCAGATTTGTTAGCAGAAAATTAGGCCTTACACAACAACAAATAGATTTTATAAACCGAATCATTCAATCGCAGCGTAAAGTAATATTGGTTTGTAATGGCAATCCATATATCCTAAATAGTTTTCAAAATGCGCGTAATGTCATTGTATCATATGAAGACTTAGAATTATACAACCAATTGGCAGCACAAGTGTTGTTTGGCGGCATAGCAGCCAAAGGACGCATGCCTGTTAGTGTGGGTGATGCTTTTCCATTAGGAAGTGGTATTACAACAACCACGTTGGATAGATTTAGCTATGTGTTACCCGAAGAAGCAGGTTTAAATAGTGATGCATTAGTTAAGTTAGACAGTATTGCTAATCAAGCCATCGCAAAAGGGGCAACGCCTGGATGTCAAATATTGGTGGCTAAACAAGGCAAAGTTATTTATCAAAAATCATTTGGTTCCCATACATACGATAACATTTCTGCTGTAAAAAACCATCACCTATATGATGTAGCATCATTAACAAAAGTATTGGCCACTACTCTTGCAGTGATGCATTTGTATGATGAACATAAAATTAAACTAGAGGATAAATTAAGTACTTATTTGCCTATGTTAAATGGCACCAATAAAGACGAGATCACGGTGCATGACGTGTTGCTGCATCAAGCTGGATTACTGGCCTATATCCCCATTTATAAAAGCACATTGCTAAATGGCAAGCCTAATCCTATTATCTATCAAACCACATGCGATAGCATATACGATAAACAGGTAGCGCCAAATTTATTCATGCATAATGATTATGAGCAATTTGTTTGGGATGCAATTTTAAAAAGTGAAGTGAAGCCTAAAGGCAACTATGTTTATTCTGATATTGGATTTATCTTGTTGCGTAAAGCCATCGAAAACATCACACAAACACCTATTGATTCGTTTTTAAACGAACACGTATACAAGCCACTTAATTTAGCCAACCTTACATTTAACCCACTAAAAAAAATAAATGCTGATTGGATCACACCTACAGAGATGGATACTTTTTTTAGGTGGCAATTGGTTTCTGGCACAGTGCATGATCAAACAGCTGCTATGCTTGGAGGAGTAAGCGGACATGCTGGATTATTTGCAAGTTCAAACGATGTGGCAGTAATTATGCAAATGTTACTAAATGGGGGTGAATATGGAGGTAAGCGAATTTTAAAAGAAAGTACCATCAACTACTTTACTAAAAAACATGGGAAATCGCGCAGGGGATTGGGATTCGATAAACCCGAAACAGATTTTAAAAAAGCCAGCCCTACCAGTAAGCAATGCTCGCCATACACATTTGGACATACTGGTTTTACGGGAACTTGTGCATGGGTTGACCCCAAATCTAAATTGGTATTTGTGTTCCTATCAAATCGTGTTCATCCCTCGTCAGAAAACAAAAAACTGATTGAGATGAATGTAAGAACTAACTTACAAGATGCCATTTACGAGGCATTTATCTTTGATTAATAAATATATCAATCAACTCCTGATTACGCTAAACAAATTTAGTTTAGTTTTATTATTAGTAGACAACTACTTACAAAGTAAATGTGCCATCAACACAAAAACTTAACTCGAATGTTTCATCTTTGTAACCTCAAAGTTAAAACATGAAAATAGGAATAGTTTGTTATCCAACATACGGTGGTAGTGGAGTTGTTGCAACGGAACTAGGTAAAGCACTTGCCGAACGTGGGCATCAGGTGCATTTTATCAGCTACAAACAACCTGCTCGTTTAGATTTTTTCACCAATAACCTATTTTATCACGAAGTATATGTGAGCAGTTACCCACTGTTCGATTATCCTCCTTATGAAACTACACTTACAAGCAGATTAGTTGACGTAGTGAAGTTTGAAAAGCTGGATGTATTACATGTTCATTATGCCATACCGCATGCATCTGCAGCTATTTTTGCTAAACAAATATTAGCCACAGAAGGAATTCATATTCCAATTATTACTACCCTACATGGAACAGATATTACCTTGGTAGGTAAGGATGCTTCCTTTACCCCAGTTGTTACTTATTCATTAAACATGTCGGATGCCATCACTTCAGTTTCCGACTCATTAAAACAAGACACATACAAACATTTTAAAGTGACTAAAGAAATTAAGGTTATACCTAATTTCATAGATTTCGAACGTTTTAGTAAAAAACCTCGGGAACATTTTCGCAAGGCCATTTCCTCTCAAGGCGAAAAATTATTGGTACACACCAGTAACTTTAGAAAAGTTAAACGTGTGGAAGATGTTGTAAAAACTTTTGCAAAGGTGGTGCAGCAAATTCCTTCCAAACTTTTATTGGTAGGCGATGGACCCGAAAGGCAACAAATTGAAATATTATGCCGCGAGTTAGAATTGTGTGATAAAATTATTTTTTTAGGCAAACAAGATCCAGTAGAAGAAATTTTATCTGTTTGTGATTTGTTTTTAATGCCTAGTGAAACCGAGAGTTTTGGTTTGGCTGCCTTAGAAGCAATGGCCTGCGAAGTACCCGTTGTGAGTAGTAATGCAGGTGGTATTCCTGAATTAAATATTGATGGTGTTACTGGTTTTTTGTGCGATGTAGGTGATTTAGATTGTATGGCAGAAAAAGCACTTTATATTTTAGGCGATGAAAAACGGTTGTTGGAATTTAAACACAATGCCAAAAAACGAGCACTGGAATTTCACATCGACAATATTTTACCTGAATACGAAAAAGTGTACGATATGGTGATTAAAAACAAACAAATCATTTAAGGTTAGGCATCTAATATGGCCAATATCTTTTCGGTGCTTTTTAAACCATGACCGCTAAATAATGTTACCCAAGTTTCCCCTTCCACAATTGCTTGTGCCTTTATTAAACCAGCAATTGTTGCAGCACTTGTGGGTTCAATGTAAAATCCGTAGGAACTACACAACTTTAACGCACCAATAACCTCATCATCACTAACTGTTACAAAAACCCCTTGCGTTTTATTAACAGCACTTATCATTTCTTTACCTCTTATAGGTTCGGCAATCGCAATACCTTCGGCCAATGTGTGGCCACTATTTACTTTTACTGGTTCGTTTAAACCTTGTTTCCAAGCTTCATAAAGCGGTGCACAATGCGCTGCTTGCACAGCAACTATTTTAGGCATTTTAGTAATTACATTGCTTTCAAACAAATGCTTAAACCCTATATAACAGCCAAGTATCAGCGTTCCATTTCCCGCAGGTAATACAACAACATCGGGCGCTTTCCAACCCATTTGTTCGCATACTTCATAGGCAAATGTTTTGGTACCTTGTAAAAAATATGGATTGTAACAATGGCTAGCATAATAGGATTTTTGCGCAGCCAATACAGCTGCTGCTGCAGCGGCTTGCCTATCCCCATCAACTAAAACTAAATTTGCGCCATAAGCGCGAACCTGCACCAACTTTGCACTACTGGTATTTGCAGGAACAAAGATATCGCAGCCAATGCCAGCATTTGCAGCGTATGCAGCAATCGAGCAGCCCGCATTTCCACTGCTATCCTGAACCACATGCGTTACGCCTATTTTTTTGGCATAACTCATCAACACACTTGCTCCTCTGTCTTTGTAGGAACCTGTAGGAAACAACTGCTCTTGTTTTACAAAAACTTGCTTGCCGAACAATTTAACTTGCAGCAATGGCGTAAACCCCTCCCCTAAAGTTACAGCATCTTTAAAATCAACTGGCAAAAATTGATGGTAACGCCACAAACCACCAAGGTTACCATCAACCAATTTAACATCAAATAAATCTGTGTTAATTGGCTCATTATTATATGATTTAAATGTTTGTTGCGCT
>JBILPP010000015.1:0-13874 GCA_044373765.1 Bacteroidia bacterium | reverse complement strand
AAGGGAATATTGAGCAGGAACTGCAGCCCTGATGCCATCGTTGTATTTTACTTGAGTAAGCAATTGCAGTGCCTTATCCGACATAGATTTATTTAAAAAAGAGGCATTGAATAAAATACGAAAAACAGCCGCATACCTTAATACCGATACAAAATTTGTTTGGCTATTGGCATCATTGGCATGGTTAAGGTTTAATTCTTTTTCGGTTCGTAGGATGTTGTTAATTCCAATAAATTTAGCTAATAATAATGTGGCAGCATTGTCAGAATACACTATCATGTGCTTAAGGTATTCATCAACGGTATAGTATTCTTTATCTATTTTCGGAAAACCACTTTCTTCATCAATCCCACTAAAATTAGATTTAATGTATTGAATGCGCGTGCCCAATAAATCGGGTTTATTTTCGGCAGCTTTTAAAACACTTATTAAAACTGGCACCTTCATTAAACTTGCAGGACTAAACAATTCCTTTTCGTTTACGCCAATTGTAATTCCATTATTTAAATCCCTAAAATAAAAAGATACGTGTAAATCGGGACTAATCTTTATTGCATTTGCAATGTATAGATTGATTTCTTTTTTAAATGTTTTTAACTCCCGCATGTCTATTTTTCGAGGATCAATACAATGTAAAATTGGATTAGTATATGGATAATTTACAATTGTATCTGCGGTAACTGTTTTTCCAGGTTGATAAGCAGGTGAAGTTTGTTTACCAACTGAATAACGTCCAATAAAAAATACCACTAGGGCTGAAATGGCAACAACAATTACGGAAATAAAATTAATTCTGTTTAACATGTTTGCATGTTAATGACTTTAGTATTAAAGTGGAATAAAAACTTATTAAAATATTCTTAAATACTGACTACTTGTTGGTTATGTTTAAGGTAAGCCTATGCTAAATGTGGTGATGAACAAATTTATAATCACCCCTTACTATTTAAATAACGCGCCTTCATACAGGTTTTATTTTAGCTTAAAACCCAACTTAGTGAAGTACATTAATTTTATAATATTTATATAAATCTTCAAAAAAAATTGGCAAATTACTAAACCTAAATTTAAAATTGTGCTGCAATAATTTAAAACTACATGATGCACTATGCAATGGTTTTAATAAATTTACGCACTATTAAAAATACACATGATTAAAAAAGTTATATACGTATCAATAATTAGTTTCATGTTCGCGTTGGCTACAAAAGCCCAGCAAACCAACCGTTTTATTCCTACTGTTTTGGTTGAGTTTTATACTTCAGAAGGTTGCAGCAGTTGTCCTCAAGCTGATGCTTTTGCCATGCAAATTAGAGCCATTGCCGACTCATCAAAACTTCAGGTACACACTATTGATTACCATGTAGATTTATGGAACCAATCGGGTTGGGTTGATCCATTTTCTGATTCGTTGTATACCAAACGACAGGAAATGATGGCATTAGCCAATAACCAACGCGCTATGTTTACGCCCATGGTGTTTGTAAATGGCAAAGGGGCATTGCCCGCAGGAGCAAAAAATGAAGCAGGTAAATTAATAGAAAACTTTACCCGTAAACCCGCAGCACATTATTTGTTGATGTCTGCTTCTTGGAGTCCTGAAAGTAAAACCATGTTGTTTAATTATGAATTAAATGGCACGCCCGATAGTTTGGATATCTATTTTGTATTGGTACAAAAAGAAGCAACAAGTATACCTGATGCTGGAGAAAACAAAGGCATTAAACTAAACCATCATAATGTAGTTCGTAAAATAGTTAGCAGCGATAAGGTAACTGCGAAAGGAACAGAGGCTATGTTGTTTCCGGTACCAAATGTTGATTTCGATAAATATGCTGTTTTTGGTTTTATACAGCACAAAAACAGCAAACAAATACTTGCATGCCAAGTAATAGAGTTTAACCAACGCCAGGAAACCAAATAAAATATTCATGCAAAAAAAATAGCCGCATCAATGTATTTGGTGCGGCTATTTTTATTTATAAACTGTTGTATTTAGGTAAAACGTGGGTCGGTTTCCATTACATGGCCACACTTTTTGCAAGTACGCAACTCTTCGCTACCATAGTATGTTTTAAAGCGAGGTAAGAAGTCTTTTTCAATATCCTGCAATTCAAAATAATCAGCATGAAGTTGGTTATTACATTTTTCGCAAAACCACAATAAGCCATCATTAAACCCTTTTCCTGCACGAATGCGCTCAATTACCAATCCAATAGAACCTTCTGAGCGCACAGGTGAATGTGGCGTTTTAGGCGGACATAAAAACATATCGCCTGGGCCTAATTGAATTTCACGTGATGCACCCTCTTCTTGTATGCGAACAGTGATGTTGCCTTCTAGTTGGTAAAACAACTCTTCGGTTTCATTGTAATGATAATCTTTACGGGCATTTGGTCCACCAACAATCATTACAATAAAGTCTGTTCCTTCAGGATATAAGTTTTTATTGGCAATAGGTGGTTTTAATAAATGACGGTTTTCGTCAATCCACTTTTGTAAATTAAAAGGCCCTCTAATCATAATATAGTTTGTTAAATCATTGGCAAATTAACATGTTCAAATAGCAATTACAAGGAGGCTTAATTATAAAGGCATAATTTAATAATTTCTGGGCATCACCATACAGGCAATAACTAATACCCGTATTTCTCTTTCCAACGTTGTTGTAAAAACGCACGTTGTTCTGTTTCGCGGGCGTTATCGCCTGGTTCGTAAAAGGCTTTTCCAATTAACCCATCAGGTAAAAATTCAACAGCTACGAAGTTATTTTCATAATCGTGCGCATATTTATAATCTTTTCCATAACCCAATTCGTTCATTAGTTTGGTTGGGGCATTTCGCAAATGCAAAGGCACAGGTAATTGCCCTGTTTTATTAACCATATCCATAGCTTGGTTTATGGCTAAATATGCAGCATTACTTTTGGGGCTACAAGCTAAATAGGTGGCACACTGACTTAAAATAATTCGGGCTTCGGGCATACCAATAATATTTACCGATGCAAATGTTTGGTTGGCAACAAGCAATGCATTTGGGTTTGCGTTGCCAATATCCTCACTGGCTAAAATCAGCATTCTTCGTGCAATAAATTTCACATCTTCGCCACCAGTAAGCATACGCGCCAACCAATAAACTGCGCCATTGGGATCGCTGCCACGTATAGATTTAATAAAGGCCGAAATAATATTGTAATGTGCTTCGCCACCTTTATCGTGTAAGGCAATGTTTTGTTGTAAGGTGTCTTTAACCAGTTTATTGGTAATATTTATCTCTTGCTCTGGTTGATTGGCTAATATTTCAAGTATGTTTAGCAACTTGCGCGCATCGCCTCCCGAGAATAAAAACAAGGCTTCGTGTTCCACCAAGTTTATTTGCTTTAGCTTCAATACTTCGTCTTTGGCAATGGCTTGATGGGTTATTTTAGTTAGCGCATCAACATCTAACTCTTTTAAAATGTATACTTGGCATCTAGAAAGCAATGCATTGTTTACCTCAAACGAAGGGTTTTCCGTTGTAGCGCCAATCAAAACGATACGGCCGCTTTCTACTGCACCTAATAATGCATCCTGCTGACTTTTATTAAAGCGATGTATTTCATCTAAAAACAAGAGTACTTTACCTATTTTTTTTGCATCATCAATAACCTTGCGCACTTCTGCAACACCAGCACTAATTGCACTTAATTGGTAAAATTGTAAACCTAACTCATTTCCAATTATACGTGCCAAGGTAGTTTTACCAACACCCGGAGGCCCCCAAAAAATGATACTAGGAATGTTTTTGGCATCAATGGCTTTTCGTAAAGGCGCATCAGGTCCTGTTAGGTGTTCCTGACCAATGTATTGTTCTAGATTTTTCGGCCTAACCCGCTCAGCAAGAGGTTTATAAGTGTTCATTCCTAAAAATGCGTATATTGCGCCAATGTTTCATCAAATTAAGTACAAAATAAGCATACTCGTTTTATTGCTTGGTGTATTTTATTTTTGGGTTGATGCCCAGACTCAAGATACACCTCAACGGGCAGATTTCGTTTTGTCGATTCCGACAGATTCGGTGAAACCTGAACGTATAAAAGTATTTAAGCAAAACGGAACCGCTTCTTATTACGCTAAAAAATTTAATGGCAGGCGCACTGCAAGTGGCGAGCGATATAGTGGAAGAAAATTAACAGCAGCACACCGTACTTTACCTTTTGGCACATTGGTTAGGGTGGCCAATGCAAAAACAGGTAAATGGCTTGTGGTTAGGGTTAACGATCGTGGCCCATATAGCCGCAAACGTATTATTGATTTAAGCTATGAAGCAGCCAGACAGTTAGGTTTAACTAAAGGTGCAGGATTATTAAAAGTAAAAATAAGGGTAGTTGAGTGGCCAGTAGGTTACACACCCAATTAATTTAATTATATAACACTTGCTCGCTTCAGCCTATCGTTTATGGCTTTACCCAAACCCTCATCGGGAAACTTTTCTGCAAGAATAACGTCTACTTCCATGGTATCAACCAGGCGCATTACGGCAAAAAGTTTTTGCGCAGCCTCCGCCAAATTTCCTTTATTAGATAATATAAACTGAAATTGAGGAGGTACTTGCGTATAACTTGTTTTAAAAGAAATTACGGCTGTTTTTAGTGGGTTAAATTTGTTAAAATGCAATGCAGGATCATCATGTATAAGTAGGTGTTTTGTTGCATAATGCTTAGCCAACTGACCAGGTGCAACTGGATTGTCGGTTAGTATATCATCACCAGATTCTCCTGGTTTATCAATTATTTTACCAATTACTTGTTCGATCTGCTCCAAGGTAACTCCACCATGGCGAAGCAGGGTAGGCGTATCACCTAAAAAACTGATGATGGTTGATTCTAATCCAACTTCGCATGCACCACCATCTAAAATATAAGGAATAACATGCCCTAATTGTTGGTTAACGTGTTGCGCTGTTGTTGGACTTACATATCCACTTGGGTTAGCACTTGGAGCCGCCAATGGGAAATCTAGTTTACTTAATAAATCTAAAGTTAATGGATGGTTTGGAATACGCACTGCTACTGCTTGGGTGCCTGCGGTAACAATATCAGGAATAACATCACTTTTAGGAATAACATAAGTTAATGGCCCTGGAGAAAAATGAGCAGCCAATTGCAACATTTTTTCAGGCAAGTTTAATCCCCATTCTTGCAAGCGACTTAGGTTGTTGGTATGAATAATAAGGGGGTTAAATGCAGGACGATTTTTGACTGCAAATATTTGTGCAACAGCCTCGGGATTAAAAGCATTGGCTGCTAAGCCATAAACGGTTTCGGTAGGTATGGCAACCAAGTGGCCTTGTTGTAAATGAGAAATTGCGGCTTGTATGTTGGCTCCAACCATAATATAAAGCCCTAACGAAGCTTATTGCTGCGTTAGGGTTTTGCAAATGTATTACAAATTTATTTCACTAACCTCGCCTCTGCGTAGGCTGTATTTTTCAATTTTGTTGTACAAGTGGCTACGTTGAATGTCAATTTCTTGTGCAGTTTTAGCCACATTCCAGCCGTTCTTTTTAAGTTTTTCTTCAATAAAAATCTTCTCTACATGGTCTTTAAAATCTTGTAGGGTCGAGAATTTTTCGAACACACTTTTCTCGTTACTTTGGCTGTGGCTTGGGCTTGCATATTTAACCACATCTTCTTCTGTTATGCGTTGTCCGCTTAATATAATTAAACGTTCAACCAAGTTGCGCAATTCACGAATATTACCACTCCAATTCATTTTTTTCAACTCGTTTAGCGCGTTTGGAGTAAACATCTTTTTAGGCACACCGCTGTCTTCGCACACTTCTTTCACAAATTTTTCGGCTAGCAATGGTATGTCGTCTTTGCGCTCGTTAAGGCTTGGTACGTGTATTAAAATAACACTTAAACGGTGGTACAAATCCATACGGAAATTGCCTTTTTCAATTTCCTTTAGTAAGTCTTTATTGGTTGCAGCAATTACCCGCACATTTACTTCAATATCCTTTTCGCCACCTACGCGTGTAATTTTATTTTCTTGCAATGCACGTAAAACCTTGGCTTGTGCACTTAGGCTCATGTCGCCAATTTCATCCAAAAACAAAGTACCCTCATGCGCTTGTTCAAACTTGCCAATGCGTTGTTTTAAAGCAGATGTAAATGCACCTTTTTCATGGCCAAATAATTCACTCTCAATTAACTCGGTTGGAATAGCGGCACAGTTTACTTCTATTAAGGTGTTTTTTGCACGGTTACTTTTTTCATGAATCCAGCGTGCTACCAATTCTTTACCCGTTCCGTTTTCGCCTGTAATTAATACACGCGCATCGGTAGGCGCAACTTTGTCAATGGTTTCAATAATATTCATGATAGCTGGGCTATCACCAATAATTTCGCGTGTTTTACCCACCTTACGTTTTAATACCTTGTTTTCAACCACCATACTTTTTCGGTCGATGGCATTGCGCAGGGTAATTAATAAACGGTTTAAATCAGGTGGTTTTGAGATGAAATCATAAGCACCTTTTTTGGTTGCTTCCACGGCAGTTTCAATAGTACCATGGCCAGATATCATTACGAAAGGAATATCATCATCAATCTCATGTGCTTTGGTTAAAACCTCAAGGCCATCCATTTTAGGCATTTTAACATCGCATAAAACGGCAGCATAATCTTCGTTCTCTATCTTCTCTAAACCAGTGGCGCCATCGGCAGCCTCATCAACAATATAGCCTTCGTATTCTAAAATCTCTTTCAGTGTTACACGAATAGCCTTCTCGTCATCTATAATTAAAATCTTTGCCATAGTTTAAAAGTTTGTGGTAAAAGTGTCTACTTTTTTTGGCAAATAAAAATAAACGAAGTAATTGTTATCTACCATTAGTTAACATTAGAAGCATACATCAAACTACTTACTAAAATCAACAAATAAGCTGACTGATTTTTTGTTTATTTGCATCGCACATGGAAATCATACATTTTACAACATTGGCTATTCAAGCCATAGAAAAATACCAGCAAACATTGCAAATACCTGCTAATAATTTTTTACGTGTAGGTATTCGCCAAAAAAACGAAACCAACAAACGGTTATTAATTGGGTTTGATGAAAAAACGGATAAAGATAAACTAACCAATATACAAGGTATAGATGTGATTTACAGCCCAGGAGAGGTTTTCTTTTTTGCAGGTATGCAAATAGATTATGTAGAAGATGGCAATAGAAAAGGGTTTACCTTCGTTGAGTTAGCCAAATAACACACACAACAACCCCTTGAAAACCTGCTGCTTCATTTGTTATACAATAATTTGTTTTGCAACCAATGCGCAAAACGATAGTGCTACATTTTTAAATGGAAAGTTTGTGTCGTTTGGATTAACCGGTTCAAATTCTTTCAGGATTGATGCAAGAGAAAACAGTCAGACGGGTAACATAAACTTTGATAATTGGGAATCACACGCATTACAAGCTGCGATAGGTTTCGGTTTTTTCTATGCTAAAAACAAGGCTTTAACTTTCGAACTAAACAGTGCAGTTAATCGCTTTGATTATTCATCAACCATAAACTGGTCGAATAGCTTTGGTGGGTCAGTTGGTAAAATGAACTTAAAAAATTTGTATCAGAATCAGTTCTTTGTATTGGTTCATCAAAATTTTAACTATGGCTACAATTATTTAAGAAATTACAACAAAAATGGCGGACCAGTTGCAGTTCCAAATCCCAACAGGGTTTCACATTTTTTATCATATGATTTAAGTGTAGGTGCTTTGTATAAGCACAATAACAACTTTACATTTCGCTTAACTTTGCCACTAGTTATGGTTGGTGCTGCTTATCGTAAAAATTATACATCAATCCCCTCTAACTATACAACTTATACAGATTACAATTACAATACCTCTTTTTGGTATTCAATGGCTAACTTGCAGTTAAGTGTTTTATGGTCACCTAATTTTATTCAATCCAAAGAAAATTAAATAAATGCGCACCACCGATGTTTTACGTATTTCATTACAAAGCATAGCCGGCAATAAACTTCGGGCGGTTATTACCGCGCTAATTATATCAATTGGCATTATGGCATTGGTGGGGATTTTAACCGCTATAGATGGAATAAAATTGGCCTTAAACCAAAACTTTGCAAGCATGGGGGCCAATAGTTTTAATATTAAAAACCGTGGCGATAATATTCATTTTGGAGGCGGAGGGAAACAACCCAAACGTTACAGAAGTATTACTTTATTTGAAGCAGAATCGTTTGCCCAACAATTTAATTTCCCTGCAACCACCTCATTAAGTGTGAATGCAAGTTTTGCCAGTACAGTGAAGCACGATGGCATAAAAACGGACCCAAACATTATGGTAATGGGCGGAGATGAGAATTATTTGGCAGTAAGTGGTTACAGCCTGATGGAGGGGCGAAACTTTAATAATAAAGAAAATGAAAGTGCCCAAAATGTGGTGATTTTAGGTAAAGAGCTGCGTAAAAAACTATTTAAAATTAAAGACCCAATTGGCGAAAGTGTTTTTATTGGAGGAGCAAAATATAGGGTAATAGGAACTTTGAACGAAAAGGGTAGTGCCATGGGTTTTGGAGGAGACAGGATTGCCATTGTGCCTCTTAAAAATGCCATTCAAACTTTTAGTAAACCCAATACCAGTTTTGTTATAACCGTTATGGTAAACGATTTAAAACAACTTGAATTAGGCGTTGATGAAGCAACCGCTTTATTTAGGCGAATTAGGCAACTGGCCGTGTATGCCCCAGATAATTTTGAAATTATTAAAAGTGATAATTTAGCCCAACAATCTATGGGGGCTATTAGTTATGTTACCATTGCTGCAAGTGCTATAGCCTTTATTACATTACTAGGCGCAGCAGTTGGGCTGATGAATATTATGTTGGTATCCGTTACAGAACGCACCCGAGAAATTGGCGTGAGAAAGGCTATAGGAGCCAATAACGCCACCATACGCAGGCAGTTTTTGTTCGAAGCTATTTTAATTTGTCAAATAGGCGGAATAGGTGGTGTTTTGCTAGGCATAACCATAGGTAATGCAGTGAGTTTATTGATGGGTGGTGGCTTTATAATTCCTTGGTTGTGGATGGCTTTAGGTTTATTTATTTGCGTAATAGTGGGTGTGATTTCGGGTTACTACCCTGCGGTTAAAGCATCAAAATTAGATCCTATTGAAGCCTTAAGATATGAATAGGCAACCTTTATGTTTGGCATTTTGGATGCGTAACTGCATATTTGCCAATATTTCAATTCAATGCTTAATAACAAAAAAATAGTAGTGGTTTTGCCTGCATACAATGCGGCTCAAACTTTATCTAAAACCTATAACGAAATTCCTTTTGATATTGTTGATGATGTGATTTTGGTAGATGATGCCAGTAAAGACAACACAAGTGAACTTGGAAAAGAAATTGGAATTAAGCATGTTATAAAACACCAGCAAAACAAAGGCTATGGTGGTAATCAAAAAACATGTTACAATAAAGCCAAAGAAATTGGTGCTGATATTGTAATTATGCTGCACCCCGATTACCAATACACACCCATGTTAATACATGCCATGGCAGGTATTATTGCTTATGATGTGTATCCAGTGGTTTTTGGTTCACGTATTCTTGGTATGGGCGCGTTAAAAGGTGGTATGCCAATGTACAAATATGTTTTTAATCGGATGTTAACCTTGTTTCAAAACATCATGATGCGCCAAAAATTATCTGAATACCACACGGGATACCGTGCATTTAGCAAGGAAGTTTTACAAAAAGTGAATTACGAATTGTGTAGTGATGATTTTGTGTTTGATAACCAAATGATAGCACAAATTTTTAACGAAGGCTTTGAAATAGGCGAAGTAACCTGTCCTACTAAATATTTCCCAGAGGCATCTAGCATAAATTTTAAAAGAAGCAGTATTTATGGATTGGGTGTTTTACATACTTCTATCGCATTCCGCTTACACAAATGGGGGTTAGCGAGTTACAAAATTTTTAAAGGATAATTTTTTAATAATATCTGCTGCAAGTTATTTTAACTAGCTTGCGCATAGTTTTATGGGTAAAAAACTTATTTCATTTTGTTTGTTTTTACTTTTCTGCATAGTGGTAGCCTTTCCTGGTTATGGCAGGGGTAGGTCCGCGACTAAAACGGAAACATCTTCTTGTGCCCAGATAAAAAATGCAGGAGCTGATAAAATTACTTTTGAAGGCTTAATAAAAAAATGTTTAGCTGAAGGTATAAGCATAGCGGAAGAGGAGCGACCTGTTGAGGAGAATGAAACTGAAACAGAAGATGAAGTAAATCCTGGAATAGAAGAGGATACCCTGTTTTTAGATTTGATAACACTGTTTCCAAATACATTGGTTTGGAATGTGTCTTTTAGTAATACCGATAACAACTACCAAACAGTTGCTTTAAGAGGGGTGCCCAATCCACCTCCCGAATGTGTGCTTAGTTAATTAGCAAATAGCAGTATATTTTGTGTTCTTGCATCAAGCAAGAACAGGTATTTAAATAAGGAAATAATTATGAGTATTAAAACCAAACCCGCAATAGGTGGGCTAAGTTTTGCAACCATTAAGCAGGATTTTCCTGCAGGATTAGTGGTGTTTTTAGTGGCATTACCGCTTTGTTTAGGTATTGCACTTGCCTCCGGAGCACCTTTGTTTTCCGGTTTAATTGCAGGAATAGTAGGTGGTGTAGTTGTTGCAATGTTTAGTGGTAGCCAATTGGCAGTTAGCGGCCCTGCAGCAGGTTTAACTGTTATCGTATTAAATGCTATAACAGAAATTGGCTCTTACCAAGGTTTTTTATTAGCGGTTGTTTTGGCTGGGGTGTTGCAAATAATATTAGGATTTGCAAAGGCAGGAACCATTGGTAAGTATTTTCCGTCAAGCGTTATTAAAGGTATGCTGGCTGCTATTGGAGTTATTTTAATTATGAAACAAATTCCGCATGCATTAGGTTACGATGCAGATTACAATGGCGACTTTAAGTTTATCCAATCCGATTCGGAAAACTCGTTCACTGCATTAATAAGTGCATTAAACAAAACCAATTTGGGTGCTGCAATTATAAGCATAGTATCATTGGTTATATTGTTAACTTGGGATAAACTTAAATCGACAAAATTAGGAATGGCGCCTGCTCCATTAATAGTAGTAATGGTTGGGATAGGTTTAAATATGTTTTTTGAAACCACCCATCAAATATTTAGCCTGCGTGACGAACACCTGGTATCAGTACCGATTGCAAATTCTGTAGGAGAGTTTATCACCTTTTTTACCTTACCCGATTTTTCTTATTTAAATCAAATATCCGTTTATAAGGCTGCATTTACTTTAGCAATAATAGCCAGTATAGAAACCTTATTAAGTATTGAAGCTGTTGATAAAATAGATCCCTATAAACGCGATACACCTTCAAACCAAGAATTAAAAGCACAGGGTATAGGTAATATGGTGTCTGGTTTAATCGGTGGATTACCATTAACCGCGGTTATTGTGCGTGGCGCAGCGAATGTAAATGCAGGTGCGCAAAGTAAAATGTCGGCCCTAATTCATGGTTTACTTTTGTTGTTATCGGCTATTTTAATTCCTAAGGTAATTAATTTAATCCCTTATGCCTCGCTTGCTGCCATACTATTGGTAACTGGTTATAAACTCACCAAAGTTAGTCTATATAAAAGCATGCTAAAGGTGGGTGCCAACCAGTTTATTCCGTTTATGGTGACCATATTGGCTATTGTATTTACCGATTTATTAATTGGCATTTCAATAGGCTTGGCAATAGGTATATTTTATGTGTTAAAAAATAACATGCAAAATACTTACACCAACAACATTAAAACACGCAAGAATAACGAGCCAATTCATATTGTACTTTCAGAGGAGGTTTCGTTTTTAAACAAAGCAAGCATTCTTCAAACGTTAGAAGACTTACCAGAAGGTTCTCATGTAATTATTGACGGTTCGCATTCGAGGTACATTGATTATGATGTACTTGAGGTAATCAATGATTTTAAAGTTACCGCCAAATTCAAAAACATTAAACTAGAACTTAAAAAAATTAAAGACGTGTACCGATTTGGTACACATTAAAAAAAAATGGATAAATCGTACAATAAACTAATTGAAGGCAACAAGGAATTTGTTGCTAAAAAAATAGCTGAAGACCCTGATTTTTTCTCAAACTTAGCAAAAGGACAAAGTCCTGATTATTTATGGATTGGTTGCAGCGATAGCCGCGTGCCTGCCAATGAAGTAACCAATACCAGCAGTGGTGAAATTTTTGTTCACCGAAATGTAGCAAATTTAGTGGTTCATACTGATATGAATTTACTTAGTGTTGTAGAGTATGCAGTAAACTATTTACACGTTAAGCATATCATTGTATGCGGACATTATGGTTGTGGAGGTATATTGGCATCGATGAGTAACGATTTGCATGGTTTTGTTGATAATTGGTTGTGCAATATTAAAGACGTGTATACCAAGCACGATGAAGAGTTAAACAAAGTAACATCAATGCATGACAGGGCAATCCGTTTAACCGAGTTAAATGTAATAGAACAAACCAAAAACTTGGCTAAAACGACTATTGTGCAGCAAGCATGGAAAAACCGTGAATTACAGTTACACGGTTGGGTATACGGAATGGCCGATGGGTTGATTAAAGAACTTTGCACTTATAGCGGTCCCAAAGACGCTATGGAAGAGGTGTATCAATATAACCTTTAAGTTTTTTAAGAGCTAATATAAGGCGTTATCAGCACACAGGTAAATAATTGATAAACAGCAGGTAGTTTGTTGTAGTTTATTTATAAGTGTGTATTTGGTAACGCCTTTTCTTTTTTATGTTGAGTTTGTGCAGGTTTTAATACATTTGCAGCGATAAAAAATACAAAATGAAATTTTATAATCTTCTTATTAAATATCGTCTTTGGGCTGGAGCTGCTTCCTTGGTAATTGGTTTAGCACTACAGTTTGGCGGTTTGGGTGATATTTGGGCTGCCATAATATTTTACACCTTGTCGTTTATTGCAGTATTTACTCATTTTTTTATAGGTCCGTTACGTTTGGTACAAGAGCCAATGGAAAATGGTGATATGGAAGAAGTAGAGCGCATCATCAATACAGTATGGTTTCCTGCATTATTATTTAAGCCTATACGCAGTACTTTCTATACCCTTAAAGGCAATATTGCTATGATGAACAAAGACTTTGACAGTGCTGAGCAACATCTAAAAAAGAGTGCCTCAATTGGTAGTACCTTAGCAGATACGGAAGGTGCCAACAAAATGCAATTGGGCATGATGGCATTGCAAAAAAGCAATTTTAAAGAGGCCGAGCAGTATCTAAAAGCTGCATTGGCAAAAGGTATTCCTGATAAGGAAAGTGAAGCCATGGCACACTTAGGAATGGTTCAAGTTTATATGAATAAACGCGACTTTAGAGCATCAAAAGAGTTTTTTAGAAGAGCTAAAAAATGTAAACCTAAAAACGAACAAGTGGTTAGTCAAATTAAAGATTTGGAAAAATACCTAGCACGTATACCAGGTTAATTTATTTAAATATCAAAGCAAAAAGCCCGAACATACTTGTATGTTCGGGCTTTTATATGTTTAATAACTATTGGTATATTAGTTTTTATTAATCACTATCTTTTGTGTAAAATGATTTTCGCCATTGCTAATTACCACCATGTATGCACCGTTGTATAACGTTTGCGCATCAAAATAAGCAATGGTACTGCCTTTGTTTATTTCAGTTTTTGCAACCAACTTCCCAGTTAAATCAAACAACTCTACAGTTAAATCGTCCTTCACCAAACTGCCAACTTGTATGGCAATAATATCGTTTG
>JBILPP010000187.1:0-4120 GCA_044373765.1 Bacteroidia bacterium | reverse complement strand
ACTACTAATCCTTTGGTACTAACAGGTTTATTTAATATTAATCCTACAGGATTAATTCATTCAACTAAATATTACTACCGTGCTTATGCCACCAATAGCGTGGGTACTGCTTACAGTATTCAAGATAGTTTCATCACTTCTCCTATTGTAGCCTCATTACCATACAATCAAAATTTTGATGGTTTAGGTAATACGGGTTGGAGTTCAACCGCAATAGGTACTGGAACAAATGCTTGGCAGTTAGGTACACCGGCAAAAACTTTCCTTAATGGAGCTTATTCAGGAGCAAATGCTTGGGTGACTCGTTTAGTTGGTAGCTATTTGGGTACTGAAGATTGTGCCATAGTATCTCCTCAGTTTGATTTCACTTCATATACCAATGCACCTGTGCTTCGTTTCCGTCATAAAATGGATGTAGATGCAGATGTAAGTTATGATGGTGGAGTTGTTGAAATATCAATAAACAATGGTGCTTGGACAAGAGTAAATAATGCCCTTGGAGCAGGAACCAATTTTAATACAGCTAATAGCCATGCTTGGTATAACGATGCGCTAGGGTTAGGGTCTTTGGGTTCAAACATTTTCTCAGACATCACTACTACTTATGCATCACAAACTAGCGGTTGGATTGAGTCTGCTGTTCCATTAACTGGGGCTGCAGGACAAAGTAACGTTAAAATCCGCTTCCGCTTTGTGGCAGATTTCTTTACTGATGAAGGCTGGGCAATTGATAACATCGAAGTTGTAAATATTGTTGCACCAACTACAGCAGCTAGTAACGTTACTGTAACACCAAGTGTAACAAGTGCTAATGTTACATGTACAGCAGGTAATGGTCAGGGAAGAATGATTATTGCTCGCTTATCTTCAACTTTAGCAGTAGCGCCAACCAATAATACTTTATATGCAGCTAGTGCAGTTTTTGGTTCGGCCAACACAACAGGAACAGGTAACTTTATAGTATACATCGGTTCTGGAACAAATGTAAATGTAACGGGTTTAACCGCATTAACGGGTTACACATTTGATGTGTATGAGTACAATGGTAAATACATGCATAACAGCTTTGCAGGTGCAATTAGCAGCAGTACTACAACAACTCCGGTTAAGTTAGTAAGTTTAATAGCTAACAATGTAAACGAAGATGTATTGGTTAAATGGACAACTGCAAGTGAAGTAAATAATCGCGGGTTTAATGTTGAACGCAGTGTGGATGGAAAAACGTTTGAGTTTGTTGGTTTCGTAAAAGGATCAGGTAACTCGAGTGTAACCAAAAACTATGCACTACAAGATGCCAACGCTTTTGCTACAACTGGTGTAAATAAATTGTATTACCGTTTAAAACAATTGGATAACGATGGTAAATTTGAATACAGCCAAGTTGTTACCGTTGAAAACAACAACGATTTATCTACAGCAATTGTAACTTATCCTAATCCATTTAGCGACAAACTATCCATTGATATTAAAGGCGCAAATGCAGGTAATGCAAGTATCCAAGTTATGGATATCAGTGGTAGATTAATTATGTCATTCGACAAAACAATTCTAGATGGTAATCAAACATTAACATTAGACGGATTAGCACCATTATCGCAAGGAGTATACTTTGTGCGTGTTAGTGCTTCGGGTTTAAATCATGTTACTAAGTTGATTAAACAATAATATCTTATTATAAACAGAAGAAGCCTCGGGAAATTCCCGGGGCTTTTTTCGTTTTTAGTTGTTTCTTTGCTGCTTCATTTAGCATACTTTTTACTTATGAATAAAAATGCATTAATCGAGTGCGTTCCTAATTTTAGCGAGGGTGTTGATTTAGGAATCATCAAACAAATAACCGATCAAATAGAATTGGTAGATGGGGTAATGTTGTTAGACGTTGATCCAGGTAAAGCAACGAATAGAACCGTAGTAACTTTTGTGGGCCATCCTGATGCGGTAATTGAAGCTGCATTTATGGCCATTAAAAAAGCGGCCGAATTAATTGATATGAGTAAACACAAAGGGGAGCATCCACGTATGGGTGCAACTGATGTTTGTCCTTTAATTCCTGTAAGTGGTGTTACCATGGAAGAAACCGTTTTATATGCTCAGAAATTGGGTAAACGTGTTGGAGAGGAGTTGGAAATTCCAGTGTATTTGTATGAATCTGCTCAGCCAAACGAGTCGCGTAATAACTTATCCGTTATTCGTGCAGGCGAGTATGAAGGGTTTTTTGATAAAATTAAATTGCCAGAATGGAAACCTGATTTTGGTCCTGCTAAGTATAATGCAAAATGCGGAGCCACTGTTATAGGTGCCCGCGATTTCTTAATAGCTTATAACGTAAATCTAAATACAAAATCAGTACGTTTGGCCAACAGTGTTGCATTTGATGTGCGAGAGGCTGGACGTGTAAAACGTGAAGGAGATGCGGTTACAGGAAAAGTAGTAAAGGATGCAGATGGAAATGATTTACGTATTCCGGGTACTTTAAAAGCAGTAAAAGCGATTGGTTGGTTTATTGAAGAGTATAACGTTGCTCAAATCTCTATGAACCTAACCAACTACAAAACAACATCGGTACACCAAGCTTTTGATGAAGTTTGTCGGAGTGCACAAAGCCGCGGTTTACGCGTTACTGGCAGCGAATTAGTAGGGTTGATTCCTTTAAGTGCCATGCTTGATGCTGGAAAACATTACCTGCAAAAACAAAACCGAAGCATTGGAGTAAGCGAGCATGAATTAATACACATTGCTGTTAAAAGTCTTGGTTTAGATGAGTTGGCTCCTTTTGATCCAGAGAAAAAAATAATTGAATACAAATTACGTAAAGCAGAGAATGGACGTTTAATCCGGATGGATTTACGTGCTTTTGCAGACGAAACAGCAAGTGAAAGTCCTGCACCTGGTGGTGGAAGTATTAGCGCATATGTGGGAAGCTTAGGTGCAGCATTAGGTACAATGGTAGCTAACTTAAGTGCCGGGAAACGTGGCTGGGAAGGTAAAATTAGTTTGTTTAGTGATTTTGCTGCGCAAGGTCAACATGCAAAAGATACTTTACTCATTTTGGTTGATGAAGATACCAATGCATTTAACAAAATTATGAATGCATTTGGCTTACCCAAATCTAATGATGAAGAGAAAAAAGCACGAACACAAGCCATAGAAGACGCTACTAAATACGCTTGTGATATACCATACAAAATAATGGAAACAGCCTATAGTATTTTACCTATGTTATCCGCTATGGTTGATCAAGGAAATCCAAATAGCATTACCGATGCGGGTGTGGGTGTGTTATGTGTTAAAACTGCTGTACGTGGTGCCTACTTTAATGTGTTGGTAAACGCGCAAGGATTAAAAGACCGTGCGTTTGCCGAAGATATTAAATCTCGAGCAAAACAAATTTTAGATAAAAATCATGCAGAGGCTGATGCACTCATTGCAAAGGTTGAAGCTGCAATTATGTAATAGATTTAAATGTAAATAACAATGCCACATCAAATTTTGGTGTGGCATTGTTGTTATTAAGGGTGAAGTAATTTGTCGTAGTTGGATGAAAAAGTTTCAATGGCTTTTCTAATCATTTTGTCTTCACTACTCAATACCGTAAAGTAACCTTCATCGCGCCAAACTTGTCTTGCAATCATGGCCTTTAACAAATGTCTAACCTGTTTTTCTGATTGCTTAATTTCCTCATCTGTAAAATTACCCCTGCTGTTTTCTTTGATGTAAGAAATAAACTTATTCCATAACACATCATTCACATAAAATGAGGCATTAAAAGTTGCCGCATTTTTATAAGTTGTAGTTAAGGTTTTACGGTTTGCATCCATAAAATTATAGGTAAATCTACTCAATAAACTTTGTTCAAATAATGCCGCATAAAACTGGTTGATGTAACTGGTATCAATTGCTACAAAAACATCGGGTGTAATTCCACCACCACCATATACCTTGCGTCCGTTTGTGGTTTTGTAAGTTGTACTGTCTTTAATTTTCAATTTCCTTACATCGCTTACTTCACCATCTTCATACCTGTTACTTATTTCATGCTCGTAGGCAACTATACCATTTGTATAATCTTTTTGTATACAACGACCCGCTGGTGTGTAATACCGCGATACCGTTAATCGTA
>JBILPP010000186.1:0-4133 GCA_044373765.1 Bacteroidia bacterium | reverse complement strand
TCAAGAGTTAAACGATTGGGCAGAGTTAGGTGTAGAAGGACACTTTGCTGGTAAAAATCCATGGCTATATTACCATCATTTTTTAACGGAAAAAGCGGCCAAAGTGGTTGGTGCTAAACCAAGTGAGGTGGTTATCATGAATAACTTGACCACCAACTTGCATTTAATGATGGTGAGCTTTTACCGTCCTAGCAAAACCCGTTATAAAATAATGATGGAAGGCACCGCATTTCCAAGCGATATGTACGCGATGGAAACACAAGCTCGTTTTCATGGATTAAACCCAGATGATGCCATTATTGAATTAATGCCGCGTAACGGTGAATACACCTTACGCACAGAAGATATCATTGCTAAAATTAATGAACATAAAGATGATTTAGCCATTATAATGATGGGAGGTGTAAATTATTATACCGGGCAAGCTTATGATATGGAAGCCATAACTAAAGCTGGTCATGCAGTTGGTGCTAACGTTGGTTTTGATTGTGCACATGCAGCAGGTAATTTAAACTTACAATTGCATGATTGGGATGTTGATTTTGCAGTGTGGTGTACTTACAAATATTTAAACTCTGGACCAGGTGGCACTAGTGGTGTGTTTGTACACGAACGCCATGGCAACAACCCAGATTTAATTCGCTTTGCGGGTTGGTGGGGCCATGATGAGAAAGAGCGCTTCCAAATGAAAAAAGGATTTAAACCCATGGAAGGCGCAGCTGGATGGCAATTGAGTAACGCACAAATTTTTCCGATGGCCATACATAAAGCTTCGTTAGCATTATTTGACCAAGCTGGAATTGAAAATTTAAGGGCTAAAAGTGAAACATTAACTGCTTATTTAGAGTTTATATTGAGTAATTATAGCGACTACCTAACCATCATTACACCAAAAACACCAGCAGATAGAGGTTGCCAACTTTCTATCATTGTAAAAGAAAATGGCAAAAAACTATTCGACTATCTGGAAGCAAATGGTATAATGCCCGATTGGCGTGAACCCAATGTAATACGCATGAGTCCTGTACCCATGTACAATTCATTTGAAGATGTATACCAAATAGGTGAAGTATTAAAAACATATTTTTCTTAACTTTAAAAAAATTAAAGTATGAGCTACCATAATTATTTAGAAGCAAAAGCAAATGTAATGCTAGGTAAGCCAGTAATTAAGGGCACACGCATCACTGTCGAAATTGTGCTCAAAAAAATGGCAGAAGGAGCTACAATAGGTGACATCAAAACCATGTACCCTGAGTTAACATCAGAGCAGATTCAGGCTTGTATAGCATATGCATACGATGTTGTAGCCAATGAAGCCTTTTTAAATGATGTAGCTTAATGCTGATTATAGCAGATGAAAATATTGAGCATGCATTAATTGAGAAACTCAAAGAACACTTTGAAGTAATTTCAATTTATCAATCACACAGAGGATCAACTGATGATGAAATAGCTATTATCGCAACTCAAAAAAATGCAATTATACTTACGGAGGATAAAGATTTTGGAGACTTGGTATTCATTCACAATCAAGCTCATTTATCAGTTGTATTACTCAGATACACTTTTGAGGAAATATATAAAATCCATGAAGTACTTATTAATTTATTAAAACAAAATCTTATTGAATTAATGGGTAAGTTTACAACAGTTACCAGCAAGAAAATAAGAACAAGAAACTTATAATGACACAAAAAATTACCATCATAGGCGGAGGTTTAGCCGGAAGTTTAGCAGCCATTTACATGGCTAAGCGCGGATTTGAAGTAAATTTATTTGAACGCAGATCAGACATGCGTAAAGCCAAAGCCTATCAAGGCAGATCCATTAATTTAGCATTGAGTACACGCGGTTTACATGCCTTAGAGAAAATAGGTTTAGATAAAGAAATTTTAGCCGATGCCATTCCCATGTATGGAAGAATGATGCACAGTAAAACAGGTGAGTTAAGCTATCATCCATATGGCAAATCAGGACAAGCCATCAACTCAGTTTCGCGTGGTAGGTTAAACCTAAAACTGATAGAATTAGCAGATGAATTGCCAAATATTAACATCTATTTTAATAGCAAATGCATAGATGTTGATGTGAATAAAGCCACTGCAACTTTTGAATTGGAAGATGGATCACTTAAAACCATTACAAGCGATAGGATTTTAGGAACTGATGGTGCATTTGCTGCATCAAGAAGTAAATTACAAACCAGCGAACGCTTTAATTACTCGCAGCATTACCTGCATGTTGGGTACAAAGAATTAGAAATCCCAGCAGGCGAAAATGGGAAGTTTATGATGGAGAAAAATGCGCTTCATATTTGGCCTAGGGGCAGTTTTATGATGATTGCTTTACCCAACCCAACAGGTGATTTTACGTGCACCCTCTTTATGCCATACGAGGTTTTTGAATCCATAAAAACCAAAGAGGATGTAACTAAATTCTTTAATGAAGAATTTGCGGATACTGTACCTATGATGCCAACATTAGAAGAAGATTACATGAAGAATCCAACGTCTAATTTGGTAACTGTACGCTGTTATCCTTGGGTAAAAGGAGATAAACTAGCCTTAGCAGGTGATGCAGCGCATGCCATAGTTCCCTTTTACGGACAAGGCATGAATTGTAGCTTTGAAGACATTGTGGTGCTAGATAACATGATTGAAAAATATGGGGATGATTGGAACACCATTTTTGATGAATACCAAAAAGAACGCAAGCCCAATGCAGATGCGATTGCCGATTTAGCCGTACAAAATTATTACGAAATGGCTGATAAAGTAGGTGATAAACATTTCCTTCATAAAAAACACATTGAGCACGATTTAAGCGAATTGTATCCTGATAAATTTAAATCGCAATACGAACTCACCACATTTAGCCTAAGCGGTTACAGATATGCGTGGGATCAAGGACAAAAAAATGATGTATTACTCGAGAAAATTATAGCCGATGGTGCTGAAGAAAAAATGAAAGACCCAGCCTACATGGAACAACTGTGGCATATCATTGCTTAGCCATTCGCCTAAATCTAAAAATAATAAAAACAGAAGCCACCTGAAATGAATCAGGTGGCTTTTTGTTTATAACTGAAAATTGGGGGTTATTCTTTTACAAATTTTATGTGCTCAATTTTATCATTGGTTTTAAGTGTCAGAATATAATTTCCGGTTGAAAGCCCCGATACCGAAATTGTATGTTCATTTAATGATTGCTCATTTAACAACTCGTCAAAAACCAATCTTCCTAACACGTCATGTATTTGGAGCTTAACATTGCCCTGTATTTGGGTATTCCTAAAATCAATGGTTAACAATTCTTTTGTTGGGTTAGGGTAGACATGTAAAACCTTATCGCTAAAATAATTTGACAAACCAGTTGAAGGGATGTAAATAAATCCAACTAAACTAGCATTCCCATTGGGATTTTCTATCGAAACAGCACCTGTCGATCCAGTATCAACAACAGCGGTAATGACTGATGATGAGACAACATTGAACGACTTGGCTTTAACACCACCAAATCTAACACTTGTTGTTCCATTAAAATTATCTCCAATAATTGTAATGGTTGAGCCGTTTGTTCCTGATTGTGGAGTAAACGAATTTATTTGAGGTGTATTTAATACAACCATTACATTTAAATTAGAGGTGTCTCTACAACCAGATGTATTGGTAACAACTAAAGTTACTTTACCATTGCCTTCAGCAACCCATCTTATATCAACAGAATTTGTACCTTGGCCGGAAAGCACTACACCATTAGTTGCAGCCCAATTAAAAGTTGAGTTGGCTTGTTGACTAACTATATAATTATAGTTAGTGTTCACTTTCAAACCAGTTGTTGGACCTGCAATCAAACCGATTACTGGAATTTCATTTATGGCTGCTCTCACAAGAGTGCGGGCGTCAGACGAACATACTCCATCAGTTGCCTCTACATAATAATTTGTTGGTGTATTTAAAGTTGGAGTAGTGATTAAACCTCCTGATGCAATACTTGTTCCACCAGTTGATGTTGTGAACCAATTAATAGTTCCTGAACTTGCTGCTGCTTGTAATGTTACTGTACCACTTCCACATCTCGAACCATTTGTAGTTGATGTGATAGTTGGTGCTGTATTTATTGTTGCTGCA
>JBILPP010000185.1:0-4180 GCA_044373765.1 Bacteroidia bacterium | reverse complement strand
ACATGTCGGTAATTTCACGCATATCCTCTGCCTTACTGTGTTCGTTCCATAAAAGTATGGTTAACTCTTGTTGCGGTGATTCCAATTTAAGCTTATTGATTAAGCTACGGGCTATTTTTTCATTCTCAACAATAAAATATTTTAAGTGGTGAACTTGTTGACGAACAAAATCTGCAATAAAATCCGAAGGATTATCATCGGCTAAATAGTTGGGAATTAGCAATAAACGAGTTTTTCTTGGGGTATTTGTCGATGAATTGTTCATGTTTACTTACGAATTGTTTGCAAAGTTTTGATTTTAAAGCTATCCTGCAAGCTAAATTTTGTTGCTTTATACGATTAACAAATTTATTTTCGCTCGCTTATAAAAATTGAACAATAATAAATAACTAGATACAACATGTCGATATTAGAGAAAATCAGAAACAGATCGGGCTTAGCCATAGTAGTAGTTGGCGGGGCTTTAGCACTATTTGTAATTTCGGATGCGCTACAAAGCAACAGTCGTATTTTTGGCGGTTCGCAAAGTACAAGCGTAGGTGTAATTGATGGCGAAGAGATAGGTGTAAAGGCTTTCGAAGCTAAAGTTACAGAAAACACAGAGTTAACACGCCAACAAATGGGACCAGATGCCCCAATGGATCAAAATACCATTGATATGGTGCGTGAACAAACCTGGAGCCAAATGGTTATGGAAGGAATTATGGATGGCGAATACGAAGACCTTGGCGTTAAAGTAACCAATGAAGAATTAATCGATATGTTTGTTGGAGACAATATCCACCCACAGGTAAAACAATCATTCACCAATCCTCAAACGGGTGTTTTCGATAAGTCGATGGTAATTAGCAACCTAAAACAAATTAACGAAAAAGGAGATGCTGATGCTAAAAAACGCTTACATGACTTTGAAACTTACTTGTTAAAAGATGCATTAACTAAAAAATACTATGGTTTAATCCGTAAAGGCGTTTATGCAACTTCTTTGGAGGCAAAATCATTATACACCAATCGCTCTAAAACGGTTGATGTTGATGCAGTGGCTTTAAATTATTTCAGCATTCCAGATTCTAGTATCACTGCCGAAGAAAGCGACCTAAAAGCATACATGAATAAAAACATGAAGAAATATGCCGAAAAAGAAAACAGCCGTAAATTGGACTTTTTAATGTTTGATGCTGTTGCGAGTTCAACTGATACAGCAGCAGCTGAAAAGTGGGTAACAGACCAGTTGGTACAATTCGCCACTGCAACAAATGATACTTTATATGTTGATGCAAACAGTGATGTTAAATTCGATCCAACAGCTAAGCCTCGCTCAGGATACCCTGAAGAGATAGCAGGTCGGTTGTTTCGCGATTCAGTTGGTGCTATAATTGGACCAATTTTTAGCGAAGGCAAATACAATATTTATAAAATTATAGGAACAAAACAAGATAGCGTTTACCAGATGCGTGCAAGCCATATTTTGTTTAAGACAGAGAATGGCGATACCATTGCAACCGTTAAAAAAGCCAACGAAGTAATGGCTCAAATTAAAGGTGGTGCAGATTTTAGTGCCATGGCAGCGCAATATGGAACAGATGGAACAGCACAACGTGGTGGCGATTTAGGATGGTTTAGCGAAGGCCAAATGGTTAAAGAATTTAATAATGCCGTATTAGCTGGTAAAAAAGGTGATATGCTTGTATTAAAAACACAATTTGGCGTTCATATCTTAAAAATTACAGAAGATAAATCGAAGAAGTTAGTTTGTGCTGGTGTATTAAGTCATGCTATTCAACCAAGCGAAGCAACTACCTCTACAGCCTACAATGCTGCAAGTCAGTTTGTAGCAAATTGCAATAATGCCGAGACTTTTGAAAAATTAATTGCTGATCAAAAATTAATAAAAAGAACCGCTGAGTTTGTTCGTGAAAACGACAAACAATTGGGTGGTGTAACAGAAGCACGTGAAGCAGTACGTTGGGCATTTAATGCTAAAAAGGGAGACATCTCTGAGGTATTCTCAATAAATGATAAATTTATAGTAGCGGTATTAACAGCAGTTCGTGAAAAAGGTAATGCAGATTTTGAAACCGTAAAAGCACGTATTGAGGCTGATTATCGTAAAGAGAAAAAAGCTGAACAACTTTTAGAAAAAGCAACAAGCGCATTAACAGGTGCTAACAACATTCAAGATGTAGCTGCCAAATTACAACTGAGCATCACTCCAATAACAGGACAATCTTTTGATAACAATAACATTGCTTATATTGGTCCTGACAATGTAATGGTAGGAACTTTGTTTGGCACAAAAGCCACAGGCAAAATAACTGGGCCATTAAAAGGTGATAACGCTGTATACATTTATGCAATAAATAAAGTAACAGAAGCTCCAGTAATTACAGATTTCAGTATATTTAAAAATGAAGTTCAAACTCAGTTATCTCAACGTATAGAATACGCAACTTTTGAAACATTAAAAGAGTTGAAAAAAGTACAAGATAACAGACATAAATTTTACTAACATCTAATTATATGTTACACTACACTGCAGCCGGAAAAGGCAAAACAGTAGTGCTACTTCACGGATTTTGCGAAAACAACACCTGCTTCGATAAGCAGGTGTTGTTGCTTAAAGCCCATTGTAAAATAATCACCCCTGATTTACCTGGAGCAGGACAATCAACAGTACAAACCAATACAACCATGGAACGCATGGCTGATGCGGTATATGAATTATTGGTTGATTTAGGAGAACATGATGTAGTAATGATTGGTCATAGCATGGGCGGTTACGTAACACTAGCCTTCGCTGAAAAATATGGTCATATGCTATCCTCCATTGGCTTGTTACACAGCACTGCAAAATCTGATACCGAGGAGCGAAAGTTAAAACGCGATCAAGCTAAAAGGCTAATAACAGAAAAAGGAGCATCGTTTTACGCAAGAAATTTTATCCCGCCCTTATTTCGTCCTAACACGCCACAAGATTTAATTACGCCTTATATTAATGTGACCGATGATTTGACAAGTGAAGGCTTAAGCGAGGCATTAATGGCCATGAAAAACAGGGAAGACTCTTTTGCTTTTTTAGCGCAAACAGCATTACCTATCTTTTGGGGAATTGGGAAGTACGATGAACTAATTCCTCAAGAAGATATGTTGAAGCAATCCTTGCTATGCAAGCAGAGTTATGTAGCCTATTTAAATAACAGCGCACACATGGGTCATATTGAAGAGCCCGAGTTATTGGCAAATCATATTATGCGTTTTATTTCCTGATAATTATTAGTGTGAAATCTGATATATATCAACCAAAGCTATATAAAGTAAATTTGTATTAGTTTTGTTGATATGACAATTACACAACTTGAATACGTGATAGCGGTTGATACCCATGGTAACTTTTTAACCGCTGCCGAAAAATGTTCAGTAAGTCAGCCAGCATTAAGCATGCAAATTCAAAAGTTAGAACGTGAACTCGGAATTAGAATTTTTGATAGAAGCAGGCAGCCAGTAGTAGCTACAGAAATTGGTGTACGCATAATACAACAAGCCAGAGAAATTATTAAACAATGTAACCGATTAACAGAAGTTGTTAACGAAGATAAAAAAGGTGAATTGGCAGGGCAACTTAGAATTGGAATTATCCCTACAATAGCCCCTTATGTGTTGCCATTGTTTTTGGTCGATTTCATGAAAAATCATCCAAAAGTAAATATAGAAATTATAGAAGTTACCACTACGCAAATTTTACAACAGCTTAAAAATGATCAATTAGATTGTGGTATTATGGCCACACCCATTGACGCAGGTTATTTGCAATACAAGCCTTTATTTTATGAACCGCTCGTGGCATACATGAGCGATGATAATAAATTATTTAGCAAAAAAACTTTGGTGCCGGATGATATTGACCCCACAGAAACTTGGATACTAAATGAAGGACATTGTTTGCGCAACCAAGTTTTAAACCTTTGTACGGGAAATAAAGGAAATTCGAAAAACAAACAGTTTCAATACCATACAGGCAGCCTAGAAACGCTTAAAAAAATGGTGGAAATAAATAGTGGGATAACCATATTACCTGAATTAAGTATTTTTGACTTTAATGATGAGCAGATGGAGCGTGTAAGGTACTTCAAAAAACCAGATCCAGTTCGAGAAATTAGTATGGTGATCCATCGGGTTGACT
>JBILPP010000184.1:0-4185 GCA_044373765.1 Bacteroidia bacterium | reverse complement strand
CCTTGCTCAGATAACTTATATATTGTTTTGAGGTAGTTTTCTTCGGTATATGAATACATGATTCAAATATACATATTTTTAGACAAGCCTAAAAATATTTTATGACCCCATTAACACTGCCATCATTCAAATAAATCAAAAAGTATGTATGTTTGTTTAACTATTATGATAGATAAATTTTTAGCATACCTTCAGTTTTGGAAAAAACAAGACAACACGTCATCTTTTAACTTAAAAATGATGCACCGAGTAAACCGGATAAGCCTGCTTATTTTTTTATTTGCCTTGATATACATGGCAGTTAAATACCTTGTATTATAATTGGAACAAGAATTGATATTAAAACCAAAAACAAATCAAAACATATGATATTCATTTTCATTTTTTTTCTTGGCTTAAGTCTATTAGTTAGCTGGAGATTTAAAAGTAAAGTAAACAAATACTCGCAAATTAGCTTGATTCAAGATTTATCGGGAGCTGAAATTGCAGAAAAAATGCTTCGCGAAAACGGCATTTACGATGTGAAAGTACAAACAACAGAAGGCCAATTAAGCGACCATTACAATCCATTGGATAAAACAGTAAATTTAAGTCGTGATGTATTTTATGGTAGAAATGTAACCGCAGCAGCTGTGGCTGCTCACGAGTGTGGTCATGCAGTGCAGCACGCAATAGCTTATCCGTATTTGAAATTTAGAAGCGCGATGGTGCCCGTTCAAAATGCAAGTGCCAAAGTAATGAACATTATTATTTTGGTGATGATGTTTGGTGGTTTTTTGTTAGCCAAATCATTTCCCTTTGAGTTGGTTATTACAACCCTTATTGCTTGCCAAAGTGTGATAACCTTATTTGCCCTTGTTACATTGCCAGTTGAATTTGATGCTAGTAAAAGAGCATTGGCTTGGTTAACAACCAAAGGTGTTGTGCAAAGTAATGAACATGGCATGGCAAAAGATGCGCTTAACTGGGCCGCAATGACTTATGTTGTGGCAGCATTATCGGCAGTGGCTACATTACTATATTATGTAATGATGCTAACCGGAAGAAGAGATTAATACCAGTAATTAACTTACACAAAAGCCGCTTAAACTTTTTGTTTAAGCGGCTTTATTTTTATAAATACTACCTACTCTATTTTTTCGTTTAAATTAGGTATGTTTGAAATCAAGATGCGAAAATTACTTGCAGCCATAATTATACTTACATCCTTAAAATCCAATGCGCAAATTGGAGGAAGCACAATATACAATTTCTTAAATTTACACAGCAACGCACGCATTAATGCTTTGGGTGGATATGCAATAGCTACTCCTGAAAACGATGTAAACCTTGGCCTTCAAAACCCTGCATTATTAAAGATGGAAATGCACAACCAAGCCACTTTTAATTATATGCGATATGTTGATGATATAGCAACTGGATACGCTGGTTATGCCTATAGTTTAGATTCTATAAATACCATATCAGGCGGTATACAATACATAACTTACGGTGAGTTTGATGGCACCAACGAACAATCTCAAGAAACAGGAACATTTACGGCAGCAGAATATAACATTCATTTAAGCTATGCACGTAAAATTTCAAGTAAAGTTAGTGTTGGCGGAACTTTAAAATTCATCAGCTCAAACCTTGATATTTATAAATCAACTGGTTTAGCAATTGATTTAGGTGTTCATTATTTTAATCCTAAAAAGCTGGTTTCATTATCAGCAGTTGCAAGTAATGCAGGCATACAACTTACCACATACAGCGATGGCAACAGAGAGCAACTACCTTTTAACCTGATGATGGGATTTAGTAAGAAGTTTTTGCACAACCCTTTACGCATATCTATTGTGGCACATAACCTCCAAAACCCAGGTAAGCTCTTATACCAAAACGCTAATCGACCAGGTCAAAACAGAGATTTAGAAAGTGGCCAAGTGATATTAGATCAAATTACTACAGTAGATAAAATTGCAGCACATTTAAATGTGAGTACGGAAATTTTGCTTGGCAAATTCATGTATTTTGGCTTTGGGTATAACCACCTGCGCAGGTACGAAATGAAATTAAATACAAGCAGTAAACTTGCTGGTTTTGGCTGGGGATTAGGCATCAAACTAAAAAAAATACAAGTCGCCTATGGTAGTTCATCTTACCATGCTGCATATGCTACTAACACAGTTAGTTTCGTTATTTTTATAAATGAGTTTACAAAAAACAAAAGCAAAGATTAACTTCGCTGTATGAAAATTACTGTTGCCATTGATGGATATTCTTCATGCGGTAAAAGCACATTAGCCAAACAACTTGCCGCTGCCCTAAACTACAGCTATGTTGATACAGGTGCAATGTACCGCGCATTAACCTTATATTTTATTCGTAACCAGGTTGATATTTTCCATCCAGATCAAGTAATTAATGCCCTCAACGACATTAGCATAGAATTTAGAATAAATCCGAAAACACAACAACAGGAAACCTACTTAAACGGAGAAAATATTGAAAGTGAAATCCGTATTAATCCTCGTGTAGCAAGTGTTGTAAGTGATGTAAGTGCCATTAGTGAAGTGCGTAGATTTTTGGTTAAGCAACAACAACAATTGGGTAAACTAAAAGGCATTGTTATGGATGGGCGCGATATTGGAACCGTTGTACTTCCTGATGCGGAATTGAAGTTATTTGTAACAGCCGACCCCATGGTACGAGCCAAGAGAAGGCTTGATGAGTTGGTTGAAAAAGGACAAGCTACAACCATTGAAGAAGTTTTGGCTAATTTAGAAAAACGCGATTACATTGACTCCAATAGGGATGATAGTCCTTTGATGAAAGCCTCTGACGCTGTAGTTTTAGACAACTCTAATCTTACAAAAGAAGAGCAATTTGATTGGGTAATGAAATTGGTGAACCAACATATTGGCTCACCAACCAATTAATTAGTATTGAAATTAATTAAACGCTTTTGCTAAGCTTAACAAGCTTTCTTCTACCTGTTTATTAACAGGGGCCAAAGGAAGCCTTACCACATTTTTACATAACCCTAAGTTTTGTAGTAGGACCTTAATACCACCAGGATTTCCATCGGCAAAAATAGCTTTCATTAAATCATACAGCTTAAAATGTAATTTACTTGCTTCTGCAAAATTACCTGCTAATGCCAATCTTACCATATCACTGTACTCACGCGGGTATGCCTGAGCAATTACAGATATAACGCCAACCATACCCACTGCCATAAACGGAACCGTTAGGTTATCATCCCCACTTATTACAGAAAAATCAGTAGGTTTACCCTTAATAATATCCATGAAAATTTCGGGGTTACCCGAAGCTTCTTTTATGGCAATAAACTTATCGCTAGCATGGGCTAACTTAAGTGTAGTTGCAGCGCTCATTCCCATACCTGTGCGACCAGGTACATTATAAATGACAATAGGTAATGGTGCTGCTTTTGCTAATTCCATGTAATGCAAATAAATACCTTCTTGGTTGGGTTTATTGTAATATGGACTAACAGATAAAATAGCACTATAACCAGTTTTATCAAAGCTATTCATGGTATTTACAACCTCAAGGGTATCATTACCTCCTATACCTGCTACAAGCGAAATACGTCCCGCAGCTTGTTTAGCCACAAAAGCAAATACCTGTTTTTTCTCCTCTTTACTTAATGTTGGACCTTCACCAGTTGTTCCCAATACAACTAAATACTCTAAACCACCATGTATACAGTGTTCAACAATATTTGCTAAAGAATTGTAATCTATGCTGTAATCACTATTAAATGGAGTTACTAATGCTACGCCCGTGCCTTTCATCATGCTATTGAGTTATATATTTTACTAATTAAAAAATTATTTGATGCTACGTAAATAGAAGTCAATTTGTTCAATTAAAAACTTCAATTCATTGCGCTTTCCCGTATCGATTGTTGCATCATTAAAATCAATATTATCGGCAACATTAGCCCCCACCCTGTATTTTGCTTGGCTATAAGCGGATATCGCTTGCATGGGTAACAATGGATCTTGATACAAATTAAGTAATAAGTCAAACTCTAAATGCAAAAACTGCCCGATGTTTCCTTTTATTGGTAAGTTGAATCCATTTAACTTTTCGCGCCAGAAAAACTCTGAGTTTAACAAGAACTTTTTATTTGATGGAAGTTGTTTGGCATCTACATATCCAAGTAAAAACACC
>JBILPP010000014.1:0-14212 GCA_044373765.1 Bacteroidia bacterium | reverse complement strand
GAATTCCAATTCAAAGCAACTTTTGTACAATGCGCACCATTTGTTGTACTCAGGGTATTAGGTGATGTTAAAATAGGTAAAGTTACAGTTAACATAGATCCGGCAGAAAGATGGCTCCAAGGGCTAATCCCTCCAAAATTACCACCAGTAGCAATGTTTATGAAGCCGTTTGATTTGTAGGCATCTGCAGGTATGTTATTCCAAGTAAAATCCTGGTAACTCAAAGATCCTTCATTGGTTTTGTTTCCGATTGTCACACTATGTGCTCCTACAGGACCTAAAGAGAACCAAGTTCCTCCACTATGGATATAGCTATCAAACCAATCATTAGCATAAGCAGTGGTACCACTTGCGGCTTGTGCAAATTGAATCCAACTACCTGTTTGGGTTTGGTAAAAAAAGTTAATTGAATTAATGTCTCGCCTGTCACTTTTTTCCTGGTAAAGAAACCTGATTTTAACTTTACTGCCAGAGCATTCTCCATTCATATAAAAAGCAGTAACATGCGTTAACGGCTGAAACATAAATTGAGCGAATGCAGATTTTGTTCCGCTAAAAAAGAACAAAATCATTATCACCATAAGATAGGTGCGTTTCGTCTGAGAAATTAAAAAATTCATAACAGCTGATTTAAACATAGTTAGTTATTACTTAAGGGAAAATGCATAAAAATGCAAGACAATAATATCTAAAATTAATGCAAAACCAAGGTTATTAAATAAAATAAGAAAAATGTTAGAAAAATGTTAGTACCATAACAACTAATTTATGTAACAAGGCCAATCCTTTTCGTCTAACAAATCAAATAGGTACATGTTCATGTACCTATTTGATTTAGCATCATTCACTTTGAATAAACTAACATTGATAGACTGTTTTATTATTTTCATTTTAAAATGAAGGTAAAAAAGAAAAAATGGAGAAAACTTGAGAGGAAGTGAAAATGATTGATTTTGTGAACAATCTAAATAACTAGGACCTATTAAAAAATGTTTCTCTTTGTAAAATAATTGGTGTGATAAATAATGATTTTGATTTTAACTTTTTAAAATAAATAGCAGGAAATTAATAAGTAATTTAAAGATAAATTGGAATGGGATTTTCTTTGCAAACACCAATCAATTAAATGATATGGCTATTGTAAAAATAGTTTGCTTTCGTTTGATAGCTATTTATCCGTGAAAATTGCTCCTAGTAAAAATTGTAAAGCGCTTAAACGATTAGTTTTTGTACCAATAGGTTTAGGAAACATATAAGTAAATAAATGTTATTTCATTTTTTGTGTATCGTTTTTTACATGTGTCTATTTATTAATAACTTGTCATGCCTAACTAAAATTTGTTGTGATATTAAATTAGGCGTGAGAAGAGCTGTTGTATTTCTATAAATAAATTGGTGTTGCATAATATTTGTTAGATTTGTAAAAAAAAATGAGTTTGTCGCTAAACGAAATAGAAACATTCCTAGACTTTACTGCATCTGAATTGTCAATTTCTAAAAATAGCATTTCATTAGAAACACGCTTTCGTAATGTTCCATCATGGAGTTCTCTAAATGCATTAATTTACATTTCTAGAATAAACGAAGAAACAAATGTGCTTATCACATCAGGAGATTTAGCTGGAATTGATAGCCTAGGGGACATATTCAAGATGATTAAAGAAAGAAAGAATGGCCATAAGTAAGCACTGTGGAATAAAAATTAAGGGCGTTGTTAATGTTATTCCTGCGCAAACTGAAGATAATTTACAGCTACAAATTATAGACGAGAAAGAAAGGCAAAAGCTTGTTGATCATACAGGAATAAGATACAGAAGAATAAGTAAACTCCCAGTAAAAAGCTTGTTTTATAGAGGCATAAAAGAAGCAATGGAACTAATTGGCTGGGCCATAAATGACATTGACATTTTAATATGTGTTACACAAACAACAGAGTTAAGTATACCCTCTGTAGCATGCCAACTTCATGGTGACCTTAACTTTAATCAACAAACAATTTGTTATGATATAAACTCTGGTTGTTCCGGATATGTATATGGATTACAAACTATTGCCTCCATATTGCCGACTTTAAACAACAAAAAACCGCGTGCATTATTATGTTGTGGTGATGTTTCAACACATTTATTATCACCTGATGACACATCAACACAGCCTATCTTTTCTGATGCGGTATCTGTTACTGCTATGGAGTTTGACCCTAATGACGATAGCATTACCGCTAGGTTTAACCTTGAAACCATAGGCAAAGGCCAAACGGCTATTTACACAGAGATGAATGCGCTTAATAAAAAAATAATGAGATTGAACGGTATTGATGTTTTTGCGTATTCAGTAAAATATGTACCTTCAAATATTGAAGCTTTAATTGAGAATGCCCAAAAGCCCGATGAACTTCCAGAGACTTATGTTTTTCATCAAGCCAACAAGTTAATTAATGATGCAGTAATCAGAAAACTTAATTTACATATTGATAGGGTACCAAATACGTTAAACCAATATGGAAATACGGCTTCTGCAAGTATACCAATCACGTTGTGCACACGATTAAACGAAAAAAATAATTGGGTTCTTTTATCAGGATTTGGAGTTGGTTTTTCTGTTGCATCAGCGCTCATAAAATTATCAGATTTTGTACCTCACAAAACAATTGAAATATGACCCAAATTGATGTAGTGATACCTGTTTATCAATCCGAAATAACAGCAAAATCATTAATAGAAAGATTAAACAATTGGGTAGATCAAACCAGTTTAACTCCACATTTCATATTTGTAAATGATGGTAGTTTGGATAAAACACTGCAGGTTTTAAAGAAGCATCTAAAAAACACCAGCCTATCTTATTCGATTATCTCACTTGCAAAAAATTATGGCCAACATACAGCAACAGCAATTGGATTTTATTACTGTAAAAATGGTTTAATTGCTACTATTGACGATGACTTACAGCACGATCCATCTGTAATTGATGAGATGTATGAGTGCATGAAAACTCACGAAAACGATTTAATTTATGGTAATTACACGCAGAAAAAACATCATTCTGTACGCAACATTGGCACCATAACCTTACAACAAATACTGAAACTTGAGGGTAAGGATTATTCAATGGTAACATCTTGCAGGTTGATGAAGAGCAGTGTGATATCTGTTTTTAGGAATAACCAAAGGCGCATATTCTTTGTGGATGATTACTTATTATTAGGTGCAGTATGCGTTAAAACTTGCTTGGTAGAACACAACGAAAGAACATATGGAAGTTCGGGATATACACTTGGCAAATTAACAAAAATGGCTTTTACTATTCTGCTGTTACACTCCACATTACCACTCCGAGTTATCAGTCGAATGGGCTTATATATGTCTATCGTATTTTTTATTTTAGGGTGTTTATATATTTATAAGAAAATTGCATTTGATGTCGAAATTGGTTTTACATCTCTCATTGTTGCCATTTTTTTCTCAACAGGTTTAATCTTGTTTTCGCTTGGTATTATTGGTGAGTACATTAGGAGGATATGGGTATCAAAACAAAACCTTGATATGATTATTATAGCAGACCAATCAACTTCTGAAATTATGAACTAACACGTTAAAATTTATACTAAATTAAACCAATGCATTGTTGTTACATAAAACAATGAATAACCCTTTACTTGTTAAATAAATTTATCCGACCACTTATGAAAGTTGAGCATATGCATAATGGAAGTAAAAATATAATAACCAGGTAAAGGCTAAATAAACTGCATTTACACCATTATACAATGGTGGAATATTCCAATATAATCAGGGTTTAGTTAAGAAATAAATTTACTTTCGTGTTACTAAAATTAAATCAAAATATCATCTGTTTAGTCAATTAAGTAATTGGAGGAATTAAAAAGTAACAGTATTACACTCACTAAACTTAACGAAGGCAATCTTGAATTACTTCGTAACTGGCGTAATACACCACAAATTTCAAAAAACATGGAGTTTAGTGGTTACATCACGAGTGAAAACCAGCATTTATGGTTTAGCAACCTTTGCACTAAAACAAATTATTACTTTATCATTAATTACCAGAATCGTAAAATTGGCTTAATTCACCTTAATAAATTTGACCATGATAAATCTTCGGCACATGCTGGTTTATTCATAGCCGAAAATGAATTTACAGGAACAGGTATCTCTCTAGGAGCATCATTGCTTTTATTAACATATGCCTTTGATGAATTAAATCTTGACATTGTTTACGCTAAAATTAAACGAGATAACCTATCTGCATTAAAGTATAACAGTGGGTTAGGGTTTGTTTTTGAAAAAAACCTGAACGAATCATTCAGCCTTTATAGTATTACAAAAAGTGATTACATTGAAAAGAAATCATTGCTAATAAAGCTTTCGCAGGTTATATAAATAGTGAATTATTTCTCCAAAAACCGCCATCTCCATTCATTGATGAGGTATTTCAGTTTTTTACCGATACTTTTTGTCTCTAATTCAAGGTAGTTTCTTGTAAATAACCCAGGATTTAAAACCCACTTAATAGCTCTTTTGTGCAGGGGTAGTGAAGCATAGGGGAATTTGCTAAGGTTAAAATGGGGTTTTAAAATGGGTTGCACTTTTGTGAAATACGCCAAGCGATTATGCCAATAAAAATCTTTATTGCGTTCAGGCATCACATCAAGCCCAATATGAAAAGTTAGGTGTGCATCAGGTAAAAAAAGCGGCTTTGTAGCAAATGAAAATAAATTATGCACTAGTGCAACCTCAACGAAGGGAATACCTACACAAATATTATCCAAAAAAAGACACCTGATTAACTCCTTCTTTATAACAAAACAATCAAAACCAGGGTGTGATTTACCTAAATCAGCAAACATCATTTCAAGACAAATTTCATCAGCATATTTTTTACTTATTCTTCTGCGGTTGATTACAATGGCATCGTATCCCTGAATTACATATTGATGAACTACATTATAAAAATATGGCATTAAAGCAATATCAGAATTCGTATAAATATAGTAATCAGAATCGGGTACCTCATTAAATTTATCAAAGATATCTGCTATTAAAGGGAGCTTTTTGCCACTTAATTTTGGATTCACATCAAGCACCGATCTGGTTAAGTTTGATAAAGATAAAAACCCTTCAGGAACAATTGACTTATCTTCCTCAAAATTTGTAGTACAGAGGTTTATTTGACATAAGTTTTCGGTATAACTTTTTGCCCTTATCATGGAAGCAAAAGTAATCGGCTGAGACTTGTATAAATCTGAGCTTTCCGTTACTTTTACAGGGTTAATAATATGAGTTAACTTAATCAATGGGTAAAATTTTATTTAATGACGTTCGGAAGACTGACAATTATACAAAAAACATTTCCATGTTGTTTTCCGATTATGAATTGTTTAGAAATAAACATTTCTCTGAATTATGTAAGTTACATTTAAATAAGCATTACAAAGAATCAAGTTTGTTCCTAACTCATTCAGCAACTGGAGCACTTGAAATGATTGCCCTCCTATTAGACATTAAGCCAGGTGATGAAATTATTATGCCCTCGTTTACCTATGTATCAACAGCAAATGCATTTGTTTCTTTAGGAGCAACACCTGTTTTTATTGACATCAACCAAGAAACGTTAAACATTGACGATACACTCATAGAACTTGCTATTACGCCAAAAACAAAAGCAGTTGTTGTTATGCATTACGCAGGTCTATCAAACAACCTAAACGTTATAAAATCAATTTGCATTAAAAATAACCTGTTTTTAATTGAAGATGCAGCAATGGCTTATGGAAATAAAGATGATTTAAAACCATTGGGGACTATTGGCGATTTTGGTGTTATTAGCTTTGATATAACAAAGCATATTTCTGCCATTCAGGGAGGTTTACTTATTATAAACAATAAAACATTTGCCCATCGGGCTTCAAACATATACCATATAGGTACAAATCGGGAAGATTTCAACTCAAAAAAAACGGCACATTATGAGTGGGTTGATTTGGGGTTAAAATTCCAAATGAATGAGCTAAGTGCCGCTACTTTGTATGATGACCTACTGAATGAAGAAAAGATTATTAGTCATAGAAAAACACTATCAGGAATATATTATAATTTACTTAGTCATTTAGAAGAACAAGGCAAATTAAAGTTAATCAATAAACCTTTTTTAAAAGACAACATACATGAGTTTTTTCTCATATTAAATACAACAGAAGAAAGAGACGCGTTGGCACAATATTTATTACAATGCAACATCGAAGCCTATTTCCATTATCTACCCCTTCACAGCTCACCAATGGGTAAAAAATATAAATTTGTAGGAAGCGGTTTATGCACCAAAGTTTCTGATTGCTTAATTCGACTACCTTTACACAATAACCTTACTTTATCCGATATTCATTCAGTTTGTAAATCAGTTGATCATTATTTCATCAACAATGCATGATCAAAAACAAATTATAACAAGTAAACCAGATAGTTTTAACCATTATCTGAAAAAACTATGGCGCTACAAAGCCCTAATATGGGTTTTTGCCCAACGCGACATCAAAGTTAAATATGCACAAACTGCACTAGGTGTAGCTTGGACCATTCTTCAACCACTTACCGCGTTAGTTATTTACACAGTATTTTTTGGTGTTATCATGAATTGGTCGGCAGGTAATATTCCTTTTCCATTATATGTATTAAGCGGATTAATAGGGTGGAATTTTTTTTCATATATTATATACTCAGGCTCTTCAAGTGTACAAGATGCTTCATTTACAATAAAAAAAATATATTTCCCTAAAAGCATTTTGCCCTTATCTAAAGTGGTTGTGGCTTTTGTAGAACTTGTTTTTAGTTTATTTTTACTTATACCACTGATGATATATTACGGCATTCCTTTGTCGTGGCATATTGTATTTTTACCATTTGTACTAATTTACAACACATGTTGTGGTCTTTTACTAGTATTTTGGGTTGCATCCTTTGCATACAAGAAAAAGGATTTATTCCACTTACTTCCTTATATTGTTAATTTAGGAATGTGGCTCACACCTGTATTTTTTACAAGTAATTTTTTGCCAGAAAAGCTTCGGATTATTGCCATAATTAATCCGATGGCTAATGTCGTGGATCTTTGGAGATGGCTTCTATTTAACAATGTAGATTTCAATTTGATTTGGGTATTAAATTTTATAGTTATACTTATTCTAAGTATTTTTGGTATGTATTATTATAATAAAAAAGAAGGCGAATTCGCAGATTTTGTATGATGAATGACACAGCAATTAAAATAGAAAATCTGTCCAAAAAGTACTTTTTAAATAATGGCAAAAATTTACTCATAAGTAATAAAGAGGAATTTTGGGCATTAAATAATGTGTCATTTGAAGTAAAAAAAGGAGAAAAAATAGTAATAACAGGCCCTAATGGAAGTGGCAAAAGTACATTGTTAAAAATACTTGCAGGAATTATAAAACCATCCGAAGGAGAAGTGACAATATATGGACGAGTAGCAAGTATTTTAGATATTGGTGCTGGTTTTCATCCCGAACTAAGTGGAAGTGATAATATTTATTTAAATGGTCAATTACTTGGGTTTTCTAAATATGAAATTAAACAGAAATATAACGACATAGTAGAATTCAGCGGAATTGAAAAATTTATTAATGAGCCAATAAAGCACTATTCAAACGGAATGTATTTACGTTTAGCTTTTAGCATAATAGCCCATTTAGATTTTGATATTTATCTTTTTGATGAGGTTATTAATGTAGGCGATGCTGAATTCAGAGAAAAGTCTAAAAAACTATTTGATAATGATAAATATAAAACGGTAATACTTGCCACACATGTATTAGATGAAATAAACACCCCTTCCAATAGAGTTGTTAAATTAGAAAATGGCCTTTTATCGGAAGAAAAGCGTTCAAACAATTTGGAAAATGAAAGTGAAATTGATTTTTTGGAAGGAACTATCAAATTTGAAAAAGGAATAATTGAAATTAAAAGAACTGACTTTGACGATAAGATAGAATTTATTATAACATCAACCTTAAACGAGCCACACTTAAAAGAAAAGCACTTAATTACATGTTTAGTTGATGTAAGAAGCAACTATTTGATGTGCTATTTAGGATATAAACATATTAACGAGATTAAATATATTGATGAGTTTTCCTTTTCGCAAAAATTTATAATTAATAAAATTATATTTAGAGGTGGTAACTATAGCTTGTCTTTTATATATACAAAAAGTGGTGATAATAGCGATTATTATAAGTTATCTAAAAAATACGCTTTTTACTTTGATAATAAAATGTTTGAGATAAATTATCTAAACGAGAACGCATATGGCTCTATTATTTATCCTAATACCCTATAAAATCCTCCCACTGGTGTTTACATATCAACAGTTTTCATTAAAGTTAAATTTACACCAATAACCATTTGGGTATAGGATGGGGTAATAAGTTAATATAATCAACCTTTCATTATTTTGTAATTTCCAATACCTGACCTAAAGAATCATAGGATTAAATAGACAATGTGAAATCTCTTTATGTTCTGTTTAATGGCTCTAAATAAGAAATTTGTGTTGATTTTGATAATTGTATAAAAACTTGCTTAATATTATCCAGCTCTTTTTAACGCTTAACAAATTGAATAGGACTAAATCAACTCTTTTAAAGTTTTTACAATTTAATGTTGATATTTTTGCTTACTTTTAACTTGTTACTTACTATGGAAATAACTTACAACAAGCCAATAGTATACATTAAACTATACCTTTGGATAAACATAATTTAAAATGAATGTAGATAGGAAGATCTTTTTTAAAGATGTAGAAGTTGACAATGAATTTAATTCAAAGGGATTTGTTGTACATGGTAATATTTCTGATAAGACAATAAAAACTTTAACAGATGCATTCAAAGAACTTGAAATTCCAGATTCATATGGGTTTGGCTATAATGTGGGTTTGAATACAGAAATATTTGAAAAGAGGAAAGCAATGCAGGATAATATTAAAGAAATTATTTCAGCTGAAATATTACCAATTTTGAACAATAAAAAAATATTTACTGCTACTTTCATGAATAAAGCAGCAAACAGTAAAATGTTTTTACCAGCACACCAAGATTGGACCTATACAAATGAAGATGAGTTTGATTCTGTTATGTGTTGGATCCCATTGGTAGATGTTACCATGAAAAATGGAGCAATGTGTTTTGTACCCTATTCTAATAAATTGTTTAATTACACCCGTTCATTTCCGTTTCCTTTGGCACAAACACCCGTTGATAAAAATTGTGGCAATTTATTAGGGTACATGAAAACGATAAATATGAAAGCTGGTGAAATGGTTTTTATTAATCATAAAACGGTTCATGCATCTTTTCCTAATAGTACAGATACAGATCGTCTAGCTGTTGGATTGAGCATTGCCCCAAAAAATGAAGATTTATTCGTGTATTGTTTAAACCCGATTACTCAAGGAAAAACTAAACTTAAATATTTAGTAGACGAATATTTTTTAGTTAATTATCGCCATCCATTTATTGAAAGTAAGTATAAAGACAGCATGCCTTATGACTTTAAATACCCGATAATTGAAGAAACACAGCAAGTTCTACCAGATATTTCTTGGGAGGATTGTGTTGCCTTTTTTGAAGAAAAAGGCTTACAATTTAACCCTTCAATTGTTAGTCAAGGAAAGTAATAAAAATAACATGAAAAGAGTTTTAATTGACAGAAAAAATCAAGAAGAGTTTGAGTTAAATGGTTATGTTAAATTTCCTCTATTAGACACCGAAACAAATAATATTCTTTTACAATACTATAATGAGTTAAAGGATAAGATAAATATTCAAAATTCTATTTATGGGATATATGTTAGTTTAGATGAAAAAGATAGGGATTTAAAGCTAACAATCATGGATTTTTTACAAAAAACCATTCAACCCAAACTTGATTCCTTTCTAATAAATTATAAAGTACATTTAGGTGGATTTATAGTAAAACAACCAGATAATTTTTCATATACATATCCTCATCAAGATTGGACATTTGTTGACCATGAAGACAGAGAAAGTTTTTCAGCAACCGTATGGATAAGTTTAAACGATTTAACTCCGGAAATGGGCTCCTTAGGGTTTATTAAAGGGAGCCAACATTTCCTAAATGGCATAATTGGTTCACCATCCACACATTTCCGCAATTCAACGCAAGGACATGAAGAATTGTTGTTTAAACACTTAAATTTCCCCAAAGTGAACTCCGGAGATGCGTTGATGTTTAACAATAAATGTGTTCATGGCGCAAATCCGAATGAAACAAATCATTCAAGGGTAATTATAGGAATTGGTATTACTCCCAAAGATTCAAGTTTATTTCATTATTTCCTTAAACCAAATTCAACTGATACGTTTTTAAAACTTAAGGTTAATGAAGACTTTTTTATGGACTACATGAATCAAGATTTAATAAACACTTACAATGATGGTAATGTGCCAAAAAATTGTGTAATAGAAAACGAAATAAATTTAGATATAAATCAATATAGCGAGGAAGAAATGTTGAGAATGATTATAGAAAAGGGAAATACTAAAAATAACTTTTCTATTAAAAAAGCTGAACCTGTAACAACTTTCGAAAGTACGATTGAAACAATTTTAGATGTTGAAAAAAACGAGGCAAGTCCGATTATCAAATTTGATTTGAGTAAAATAATTCACTTTTTCAAAATATACACGCCTTACAATATATTTAAAGAAGCAAAATTTAGATTAACAGGGAAGTATTAAAATTGGATGTATGTCAGAACAAATATTAAAAGATAAAATACTAGATACGCAACTTTTAAGTGAAGGATTTGTTGTTATTCCTTTTTTAAAAACAATTGAAGTAAATGACTTATTACATTTTTATCATCAAAATCACACCAATGAAATTCCAGGGTTTTATGCTAGTGTATTCTCAACTAATATAAGCTTAAGAGAAGAAATTACTAACAAAATACAATCCATTTATATTAGGATTATAGAAAATACATTCATAAATTATAAACTCATTGGAGGTATATTTATAGTTAAAACCAATAAAGAAAAAGAACGTTTACATCCTCATCAGGACTGGGCATTTATAGATGAAAAAATATATAGAGGTTTTAACATATGGATTCCTCTAGTTGATATAAACGAACAAAATGGAGCTATTAGAATTACTCCAAAAAGCCATTTATGGGTTAATAATTTTCGTGGTCCCAAAATTGAAGATGCTTTCCCCAATAAACAGGAAGAAATTTGGCAAAACATGATTACTTTAAACCTAAAGGCAGGAGAAGCATTAATTTATGATGCACGTTTATTTCATGCCTCATTCCCCAATCAAACAGAACAACCGAGAATTGCTACGGTTTTCGGTGCAATACCAAAAAATGCAAAAATGTATCATTATATTGGAGATGGAGATTTTGTAGATATTTATGAAAGTAATGAAGCTTTTTTTCTGAGTAGCAATATTAATAATGGTGCAAATGTTTTGAATAAGCTAGAAAGAGTGAAAAACCTTTCAATTAAAAGCAAGGAGATACCAGATTACATGGGTGAGAAAATGGTTCCATCAGAAACTAAAGCATCATGGTTTAGTCGAATTTTCAATAAATAAGTGATATGAGTAAGGTAACTATTACTAATAATTCAGAAAAAGTTCGCACTTTTTATAATGATCATACGGATAAATTTTTAGCAGTTTATGGTAATATAATTCAAGCATTTAGAACAGATAACGTATCAATTTATTTAGACTATACAATTAAATCTGCACAATTTAAAAAAGGAGAATATTTACTCGATGCAGGTTGTGGCATTTGTGGACCTGCAGTATATTTTGCGGAGAATGTTAGAGATATCAGAATTGATGCATGTACAATCTCCGAAGTACAAACTGAAAAAGCTAAATTACTTATTAAAAATTCAAACCAGACCGAAAGTGTATTTATCTTAAATGAAGACTACCATAAAATAGACAAAGTTTATAATTTAGAGAGTTATGATTGTGTGTATTTTTTAGAATCATTTGGACATTCCAATCAAAAAAATATGCTTATTGACGCTTGCTGGAATGTTCTAAAACCTGGAGGTAGATTGTATATAAAAGATTTGTTTAAAAGGCTAAGTGACGATGAATGGGAACAACTTAGAATTGATCAAATCTGCGATCAAATAGATAACGCATACCAATATTATATACCAAACCTAAATGAAGTATTAGATAAAATAAGGTCTAAAGGTTTTGTATTAAATTTCGTTAAAATACCTGAGGTTGATCTTTCTACTTTTGAACATTTAAAGATATCTAACGAATTTCAAAATTTATTTGATATTGGAAAAATATCATCTTGGGACGATTATATTTTTCCCATAGACTTTCTTGAAATTTACGCGACAAAGCCTATTAAAGACAACATGAAAGATATGCACTTGTATTTTATGAATAAATAATGCAAAAAAGGATAGCTATATTAAAAAATACTATTAACCTAACAAGAGCAAAAGATTGGAGACTAAGCTTCATTCCTCTCATTTTTGGCAATTTGTACCTATGGTTAATATTATTCAAAATAAGTTTCGATTTCAAACTCCTATGGATACTATTTCTTTCGTTAACTACTTCATTTGGCTTTGCAGCTTTGGGATATTTTATAAATGAATTTTTCGATAAAGAAGATGACTTTGTTGCGGGAAAAATCAATAAACTTCAAATTTTAGATGCTTACAAACAAATTATTTTATTTGTTTGTATCTTGCTTTTTACTTTCATTCCATGGGTCTTTCTTCCATTTAATAAAATCTCAATTGTCTTAATCACAATTCAGGTTTTACTATTTATAATTTATGCTTCTTACCCATTTAGATTAAAGAAAAATAAATATTTATCCGGGATCATAGATTCGATGTATGCCTATACAATACCACTTTTACTATCCTATTATACATTTTATTTAGTTTCAAGAAGTGATTCCTTTAATCCTTTAATTTTATTTACATACAGTTTGTTATTATTGATTACGGGGTATAGGAACATTACAATTCATTATATTAATGATATATTCAAGGATAAAAGAGTTGGATTAATTACATTACCTAGACACATAGGTGTAAAAAAAACAGATTCATTGCTAAAGATTTGTTTGCTATTAGAAGCTATAATTTTGTTTGTGTTTATAATGTTAATAGGACAAAATTATACTGGTTTTTACTTATTGCTTATCCCATTTGCTTATAAGCTATACAAAGGATTTTCTCAGTATTTTATATTAAAAAATAAAAATATTGTAACTAACTTTATACGTCATATTCCCGATGCATATTTTCAGTATTATTTTCCAATTAGCATATTACTATTATTAATAATATCTAATTTTAGATGGGCAATATTACTTCCTATCCATTTGATTTTATTTGTGCCTAATTTTCGTTTTCAACCATTAATAAGCCTTTGGCATAGAATTCATTTCAGGCTTTATTTTAATTATATTTATTATAGTTACATTCGTAAAACAATTAGTTGGATAATTAATTATAGTATTTACTTTGTTTTTTTATTGTTTAAAGTTGATTTAAAAAAAAGGAATATTTCGGCAATAAATTATTTAAAGCAAAAAATCAAATAGCATTAAATTATTTCAAACATCAAAAAATGATTTATTTGAAGCGCTGTATTTCTATTCTTTTAATGTATTTCCTATTATTAGTTTCTTGTAACAACGATAAAATTAATAATCAATACATTAAAAAGATTTTTATAGACAGTAGTAACTTAGAAAATGAAGCTACAAGAAATGAATTAAAAACTGTCTGTAGTACCGATACGCTAAAATGCAATCAAAATCTAAGTTATGATCAAGCGCTAACTAAATTAAGAAATACATTTGTTCAAATTAATACCCTTAATGAAAACGAAAACACAAAGACATATTTGAAAGCACTGCTTTTAAGTGAATTTGTTTATGCATCCTTTAGCTTTCAATTTTTGGGGTCAGATCTAGGTGAAACAAGCCACCATATTTCCATTGATAATTGGGATAAATTGAATTTAGAAAATTGTTACAATTTGGGTAACAATAATTTGGTGCCTGTTTGGTGTGGTGACAGAACTACCTTTTACATTAGATTACTTGATCATTTATTGGGAATAAAGGCAGCTGCAATTTCAAT
>JBILPP010000183.1:0-4219 GCA_044373765.1 Bacteroidia bacterium | reverse complement strand
CATTAAAAGGGCAAGGTATCCCGCATCAGACTTTGTTCTAATGGGGAAGGAGGCCATTTTAAGCACTTCTTTTTTTAATTCGTTTAGTACTAATGGCGATATGTTGTAGGAGGGTTTTGGCATTTTAAGGATAAATCATAGCCAATATAATAAAATATAAACGATGCCAAATACTTGAACCAACTTGAGTTGAAAATGATGCAATTCAAATCATATTTTGCTAATAAAGCCAAAATGCATGACTAATATTAATATAGACAATAAAATTATTGATTTGTTGGAAGAAGCTTTAATAAAGCCAAAAGATGGATTAAATAGCATCTACGATCGTATTGTTATGTATTACGAAAGGTCTCAAAAAATAAAAGGTAAACCAACAGAAGATGATTTAAAGAATTTGAATGAAATATTACCACCAAGCCTACTTAGTAAAGACGATCTTGTTGGTGGATTTTCTTATCTGAGAGAAGAACAAATAAGAACCATTGCGATTGATTTTCCTGTTTTGATTTCAAAGTTGGGTGAAAATCGAAAAAAAATTATGGTATGCGCACTGGATTCGTTTCCATCAAATACAGGAGATTATACCAACTCAATTATTGCATGGGCACCTTTCTCATTAAATTATAATTGGAATCTTGCAACCAGATCAAGCAAACAGAATATTGCATTTTTTAGTGTACTTCTTGAAAGTGCAGATCTATATGTAACAGACATCTTTAAACTATTTTACCGAAGAGGATTATCGGGAACAGATTATAGAAGTAATCAAGATCAAAATTATACAACTGTAAAGTTGGACATACATAAAGGTATTCTTGAACAAGAGATTGAGATCATTAAACCAGACTTGATTTTAACGCTTGGCAATAAGTCGAGAGATGTGATCTACTCGATAATTAAAGCGCCAATTGAAAAGTGGAGTGATGATATCATGAGTAGTATTTGGTTGGATAATAAGACGCCTGTTTTTTCAATTCCTCATATTTCTGGGGCAGCAAACGGTGCAAAAGCTAAGGTGTTGAATAACCCTAAATATGAAAATGTAAAAGCGAAAGGAAACGAGAAATTAGCTCATATTTTGTTAGGAAGAATGACGCAATAATCCATTTAAATACAGATTAACTTGAGCCAACTTGAGCTGAAAAAGGATGATATTAAAGAATAAAATTGCCCAATTAGAAATCAAAAAAAGATAGTGGATTATTAATAAACTAAATCTTCAATTTTCTTAACAAGAAATAATACTAAAAACACATGAAAAAGAACATTTTATTTACAATTTTTATTTTATTCAGCACGCTTTCGTTTTGCCAAAGTAATACTAAAATTTTAGGTGTTTGGCAAGCCAAATTAAACGGGAAAAATCTACTTGCTAAGGATGTGGGAATGACAGGTGCAAAAGGTGCTTACTTCATGTTTCTTGTATACTCGAGCAGTAATTTATATGTTATTTTTTCCCCCAACAAAACCCAAATCACTAAAATTAATCTTAAGAACTTAATTAATCGTAAAGAAGCATCAAAAGGCACATATGCCGTTTATGATAGCTTAGGACAAATGCCAGAAGATTTAATGATGAAATTTGAAGATTCAAATACTTTTACTGATAATACATATTATACTGAAGGTATAGTTGATGGTTCGCCATTTAGTTTCTATTATAATCCAGAAACTAAGAGGCTGCAAGGTTTAAACAAAGAAATTTTATTCGAATTAGTTCGAGTTGGTCCTTCATGGTAATAAGTTTTAGATGACACTACCTTTTTTGTTGTGCTTTTATAAAACATACTTTCATAGCATTGTTTCTTAAAATTTTATGAGAATTAAAACAGTTACCATTATTGGCTTGGTGTTTGGTTTCTTTTTAGCAACTGATGTAATTGCACAAGTTGGTTATCCTGATTACTACCGTTCATCATACCGTAGTTTTTTAACTAAATCCAAGTTGAAAAAGGAGTACCTAGTCAATCAACAATTAGTTGATTCATTTGAAAAAGTATTGTCACTACAAAAGATGGACTATTATTCAGGTGAATTTAAAAAGGATAGAATATTAGTTAAAGAAATTGCAGATGAGTTTACAGGCTATTCTCCTAAAGACCATTATAATTTGTGCATTAATGCAAGTGAGGTTGATTTCTTGGCAAATTTGAATCAAGATAAATTGCTCGGTTTGTTTCATCATTTAAAAAGCCAGAGCACACTAAGTAATGGAAAGATTACTATGGGTGGATTTAAAACGCTTACTAATATTGAACGCGTAGAAATATTCAGAAATCGCATATTACTTATTCACCTTTGTATATCTGGGTTGATTTCAGAAAAGATTAATCCTAATGTTAAGTTTGAATTCTTAAATTTAATAGAACGCCATTTTAAAAAATCTGATGCGCTTCGTGTAATCTACAATAAGAAAAACCGAACAAATGATAATACACTAGATGCCTTTGTTAAATTGAATTGCTATCAAATTGTTGGTTCAGAAATGCCATGTAATTGTCAAAAAGATGGTTATGGTAGAATGATGAGTATTGGACATACTTTTCCTTGTAATAAATATCAGCTTGAAGGCTCAAGGCTAATAGATTTAAACGAGCGAGAATTAGAAATCGCATATTTAACTTTACTTTATCAGCCAGAAAAATTAATTGATTATCAACTAGATACACTTACCAGTCATTTAGAAAATAGTCAAGAATCTTTGAGGTTATTAAGGGTTTACTTTGAAAAGCTATCCAGGTCTAAAAATGACAAGCCGAATTTTATAAAGATTACTGAATTAATGAATGATAATTCAAAAGTAAAATTAAATATTTCACTAAAAACATTTCAGGAGCAACTCAATAACTATGTTCAAAAGAATTTAACAGACTCGCAAACCGTAGTTGCATATTGTAATCTTTTAGTTAGAAATGGAAGTTATGAAGAAGCCCGACAACTCATTTCTAAAATAAACAATTTAAAATTAAAAAATGAGCTTGAGTTTATAGTCACTTTGGGCACTAAAGGTGTTGTTCCTGCATTTGACGCATTGATGGTAAATAATTTCGGAAGTAAAGAAATGAATGCTTTTACTTCAAAATATATTAAGCCCTATTCTGAGTCTCAAGGTAAAAATAATTTATCTGTTATTAAGGAAATTGGACATAAATATCCGAATATTTTCGATTCAATTAATTTGGGTTCATTTACAAGTGTTTCCAATGTTAATAAGAGATTTTCGGGCGGACACGAATTTTTTGCAACTTTTCAGAGTATGGAAAATGCGCAAATGGCAATTAGCCTATTGAGGCGAAGTGAAAATTCAGCAGTTGCTGATTATATTGAACTATCTGCTTGGACAAAATATTGTTTTAATAACAACTATGGATATGCCCCATGTGCAATTTCAGTTGGCCCGAGGGTTGCTGCATTTTGTAGGACTATTACTTATGCAAATAATCAATGTAATCAGATAAAAAGAGTTGTTCTAGATAGTGTAGAATATCCATTAAAAAATTACAAAGAGTTTTTTCAAATAAAACTAATTCCACAACTCAAATCTACTTATTGTTATGATGAGGTGATGAAATTGAAAGCATTAGGGGATGCTTATTATTTTATTGGAGAAGAAGCAAAGAGAGATTTTTATTACAACGAGGCAAAATCTTTGGAGAGAAAGAATGAACTTGAAGAGAAAGCCAGAGCAAGTAGAGCTACTAGCCAATATAACGGAGGAGCAATATATGGCGGAGGTGGAAGAACTATTATTACTGGCAAGCGTGGTGGTAAATATTATATGAATGGCAATGGTAATAAGACTTATATCAGGAGTGGAAGAAAACGATAAAATAATGAGAAAATAGCATGTTCGGTTTTAAAGGTAAATACGGCCTCTCTTTTTCTTGGAAACGTTTGTTAGGCATTAGCGGTTTCCGCTCTAGCGTGGCCCATAAAACGGGTGTACCTACCACTAAAGGTGGCGTAGAGCGTAAAATAGGAAGATCTATTATTAGGATGTTATTTAAAAACTGGTAATGAGAACAAAGCAAAACAAAGATTATTCTCTGGCCATGGTTATCCTATACCTGATTTTTTCTTTTTTAGGGGGATTAACTTTTAGCATTTTGGCATTACGTGCCAAAAGAAATAATAAAACAGTTTTTTGGTGGTTTCTATTGGCACTCATTTTCATTGGCCTATTCGGTGTATTATCATATTCATTTGTTATTACCTC
>JBILPP010000013.1:0-14293 GCA_044373765.1 Bacteroidia bacterium | reverse complement strand
AGCTTCCATTAATGTTATCGTAGCTTTTAACGCATCAGGCATGTACATCATAGGTAATTCTGTATCTGCACTCAAAAAGCACTCATATTTTTTATGTTTCAGTGCTTCATGGTAAATGTGTACCGCATAATCTGTTGTTCCACCACCTGGGGCACTTTTGTGTCCAATTAATCCAGGGTAGCGAATACTTCTTACATCAACACCATATTTTTGGTGGTAATATTCGCAGTAGCGTTCACCAGCTTGTTTGCTAATACCATAGATGGTATTAGGTTCCATAACGGTATATTGAGGTGTGTTTTTCTTGGGCGTTGTTGGCCCAAAAACTGCAATAGAACTTGGCCAATACACTTTTTTTATTACCCCGTCTTTGGCGGCATTAAGTACATTAAACAATCCTTCCATGTTTAGATCCCAAGCAAATCGAGGATTTTTTTCGGCAGTTGCAGATAAGAGTGCCGCTAATAAATATACTTGAGTAACGTTGTGCTTTTTAAAAATCTCATCTAACCTGTTTTTGTCCATGATATCTAAGGTCTCGAATGGTCCGTTACTCAGCTCAGGTGCTTTTAAATCGCTGGCAATAACGTTATCGTTACCATAAATTGCACGTAACTCTTGAGTTAATTCTAATCCTATTTGGCCTTGAGAGCCTACTATCAATATCTTTTCGGTTGCCATGTTGTTTGTTATTTTAAAAGTGGGCACAAATTAAATGCTAAAACTTCAACTACAAAAAGAAAAATACTTAGTGTTGTGTTTTAATTCTAAAGCCTTGATTTAAGGTTGTTCCACGGTATTGTATACCGCTATCAGGTAAATTGGTACATGGTAATTTACTGTCCCAGCACTGTTGTTTAGGTAATGGTACATTTAACGCACCACCATTAACCGCAAATTTTTGTATTTCGGGTTGCAAATAGCCTGGTGGCATTATTAAACTGCTAGAAAAGATTTGGTTTGTTATTTGATTTTTTACGGATGAAGCAATTAATACAATTAATAGGGTAGCAACCAAACTAAACTTGTGTTTATAGAGTAATTGCTGTAAGGTGGTTTGATGAAATAAATTAACTCCCATGGTGATGGTAAATACCAAATATCCAAAAACAAAACGTGGAGTTGGCCCGTGGGTAAACCAAAGTACGAGTGCAACCATGCATGTAGAGGCTATGATCCAATAATAATGTACTGAAAATTGGTTTCTAAAGCGCTTATTTGTTAACCATTGTGTAAAGAGTGTGATATAAAAAAACAGGCCACCACCAAGTAATATAAAGCTAAATACATCAATGCTTTTTATCCAATGTGGCCACCATTGGCTAAAGCTGTAGTATCTCGATACTTCAATATCTACATCGGGTGCGCGTGCATAAGCAAGATTTGCGTATACTTCATAAGCCACGATTTCGGGGCGCATTTTCCAATCAACATCAAAAAAATTACTGCTTGTTACAGGAAACAATAAATAACCCGAATGTATAACATTAGTAATAAACCAAGGTATGAAGACGAGCACACCAATTCCTATTATAAAATAGATAATTCGTATGGTTATGAGTTGCTGTTTGAATGCATAAAAAAAGACACCAATTGCAAACAATACCATTGGTAATGCGCTTAATTTATAAGTTATTAAGAGCATCGTTAATGCCAATAATAGCAACAACTCAATTGCTTTTTTATTGTGGTTGTTTACTATATCTGTAAACCAGCAAAACAATATAATTATGCCTATGGTAATGCTTATATCATTGGTAACACCACCTGTATACTTTCTTGTAGCAACTATGGCAAAATAAAAAAGTAATAAGAAGTTGCGCAACCAAAAATGTTGTTTTAAATGTGGGGTAACATATAAGGCTGCCATTATAACTAACGATGCATTTAAGGTGTATACAGAACGTATCCCTAAAAAGTGAAGCCCACCAAATGCTTGTAGTAAGAACCAGTTGCTGTTGTTTCCCAATTGCCGTCTAATATTTCCTATTCCAGGCACTGCTGCATATTCTTCTATCCATCTTATGGCTTGTAGGTGATAATCGCCAATATCTCCATCTGCTTTACGAGAGACAATATTTATTAAAACAAGGATTAAAAAACCAAGGCCAACAGCAATGTGTTTTTTACTGCTAATTTGATGTAATGAGGACACCACATCTTTGGCTATCATTTTAAATTGACCTGTTGCCAAAATAACAATTGAAAGCCAGATGTAAATGTGTGCAAATAAATTAACGGGAAAGAATAAATGATAGACCTGCAACAACATTGCAATACTTCCCCAGCCAATAATTACATATAATGTAGGGTGAAGTATAGCAGTTGCAATACCACAAATTTTGCTGAGCAAACGTGTAAAAACAACACCTGCTGCAAATGCAATTGAAAGGTTGTATATGATTAGTAAAACACTAACCAACATCGTTTATGCTTGCTGTTTTTTACGTCTTAAAAATGCAGCAATAGCAATTGCTAAAGCTCCACCATAAAGAAGTATACTTGAAACCAACGTAATACGCTCTCCTGTAGCAACCGATTGAGGCTCGAAACGGTACTCAATGGTGTGTTTTCCGGCAGGTATTTGCATGCCACGTAACACATAATTACAACGGAAGTGTTGTACTAAATTCCCATCAATGTATGCATTCCAACCTTTATCGTAATAAATTTCGCTAAACACGGCTAATTGTGCTGCTGCTGCATTGCTTTCATACACCAATTTATTAGGCTGATATTTGGTAAGTTTAATTGTGGCAGTAGTATCAGGTTGTATTTTAAATGTGCTTAATTGTTCCTTAAAACGATTATCGATGAAGCAAGTTTGTTTAGAGTTAAAGGTGGTTAACGAATCTATTTCAGCATCTGCATTTTCAACCCAAACCAACTTATTAATAAACCAAGCGTTGCCATTTGCACCAGGATTCATTTGTGGGAATAAGTTATTTAAGCTGTCGCCAACAATAAAGTATTTTACGTTTAACATGTTAAATATTTCCATGTTGTTACGTGCAATTTGAAACTCAATTAACTCTTGGTATCTACGCATTTTCGCTCCATGGTAACCGCCAATTGATTTGTGGTAGTATGATGTCAATGCATCTTGGTCTAATCGTTGTGTAGTGTTGTATACGCGATAATGAGGATCTTTATCTTGAAGAATGATTTCATCGGCTTGTGTTTTTGCTACAACGGCATCCGTCTTTTTGCGTTTCTCATAATCTTTGTCGTTCAGGTAACGTTTATCAACGCCCCATAAATCAACCAAAATTAATGCACCTAAAATAAGGGCTAAATATTGTTGTTTAATTTTATCTGTTACAAAAAACCAAAGGGTGCCAAATGCTAGGGCAATAAACATAAAACTGCGTAAAGCGTCCATTTGACGAACCTTTTCGCGCGCTGCATGAATAACATCTATAGGATAACCATATTGTTTAAGTTGACCATCTATTGGTTCTGCATCAACAGATGCTAAACCAGGCATGGCAGCAAAAATCAAACATAAACCACCAACAATTCCTCCGCTATATAATAAAGCTTTTTTAAGTTCGGGCTTTTTGATGCTACCATTTATTACATCGCGAATAGCCAATAAGGCTAACAATGGAAATGTTGTTTGTGCAATAGATAAAATAAAAGTTACCGAACGAAACTTATTGTACAAAGGCACATTGTAGAAAAAGATGTCGGTTAAGGGCATAAAGTTTTTACCCATAGATAAAAATATAGCCAAAGTTGAAATCACCAGAATCCACCACTTTTCGCTGCCTTTTACCACAAATAATCCCAACACAAACAAGAAGCAAATAATGGCACCATAGTATATTGGTCCTGCAGTAAAAGGTTGTTCGCCAAAGTACGCAGGTATACCTTCTGCTAACTGTTTGGGTTGTTGTAATCCTGCGGCTTTAAATTCTTTTTCAATAATATCGTGTGTATGTGCATCACCTGCATTACCTCCACCAAAAAAGTTAGGGATCAATAAGGTAAATGGCTCCGAAACACCATTACTCCATTGCAATGCATAATCTTTATCCAATCCGCTTGATTGGTTGTTCTCATTACTTGTGCCTTGGGTTGTTTTAGTTAATTCTGATGTGCCACGAATGCTGTATTTGCCGTATTCTTCGGTAACTAAGAGGTTTGTTATGTTTGAAGTAGCACCTAAAATGGCTGCAACAATTAAAAACGCACCTGTCTTTAATAGGTTCGGTATGGTTTTGTTTTTTAATGCCAATATTGCCTCGGTAATCATCCAAACTACTACAATTAATACTAAATAATAGGTAATTTGCAAGTGACCTGCTGCCAGTTGTAATGAAAGGGCTATGCCTGTTAATACGGCACCTAACAACTTTTTATTACCTAGTGTGATTTTAATACCTGCAATAACCAATGGCATTAAAGCAATGGCATTACCTTTTCCTGCATGGCCTGCATCAATATTAATAAAGTTAAATGTGCTAAATGTAAATGCCAGTGCACCGGCTATGGCAAACCAAGGACTTACCTCGAAAGTTATTAATAAAATATAAAAGCAGATGTAGAGTAAAAAAATAGTTTCCAAAGGGTTACCCATTACTTTATTTACAAGGCGATACACATCGTTTGATGTATTGTAATAGTAAGTTGCTCCAATGAGGTAGGTTGGCATTCCCGAAAACATGCTATTGGTCCAGAAAGTGCGTTCGCCACTTTCTTTTTCAAACTTTGCAATCTCTTCGTAAGAAGCTTTCCATTGCATCACATCATGCTGTTTTAACACTTTGCCGCTCATTAATGGAGAAAAGTAAGCTAGCATAACCACCAGAATTACAGCCACAGCAATAAGGTGTGGTAAAAACTTTTTAAGTAACGATTGTTGATTCATTCTTTAATAAATATGGTTTCGAATATATAAGATATACGTTGCATTTGAAATGGTGTGATCACAAAACATTACTTTTCTTGTACTTTGTCATTAAAATATGCTTTAACAAGTCCTTTGTCATAAGTGTGTAAAAGGGTTTGTGTCACTGTTTTTCATAACAGCATGGCTATAAATTGCGCCAAAATTAATAACTCATTTACATGAAAAAAATAGCTTTACAAATTACTTTTTTGTTTGCTTCGGCAATGCCGCTGTTAGCTCAAACAACTGCTTACGATAGCGTTAGTCTTGGCGCAGGTTATATGAATGATATTTATTACAGTTTTGAAAACGGTACAGTTGGAACCCAACCTGGAGCCAATTGGCACATAGCCTTTGCAACTCGTCCAGCAGCGCCACCAACCAATGTGTTGCGTTCAACCACCATTATTGCCAATGAAGGTCGTAATGTTCAAATCTATAAGTCTAATCAATACAACTTTGCTGGATTTGATACAACCGGATACAGAAGAATTGACTCCGCATCAACTTGGTCAAATCTTCACAACAGCGATAGCAGCTGGGATTTAGGTGCTTTTAATGCTAATTTGGTAAAGAGTGATCCTTTTGATTATGGTTGGGGCGCATACAACATGACAAGCCATGATGTGTTAAGTAAGGGTAATGTTTACCTTTTGCGTTTAACTAAAACCGCTCAAGGTCGTACAATCGACTCTGCATTTAAATTAATTAAAATTGAAAGATTGGCTTTTGATACACAATGGGTATTTCAAATGGCTAATATTGATGGAACGGATAGTAACCAATTTACAATTAGCAAAGCTGGTTTTAACGGTAAGTTATTTGCTTATTTTGATGTGGTTAACAAACAAGTTGTTAATCGTGAACCAAGTACTCCATGGGATTTATACTTTACACGTTATGGTGCATTTTCTACTCAATTTGGACAAACTGTTTTTAGTACAAATACTGGTGCGTTATCTCACCCAGCCATTTTAACTGCTCGTGTTAAAGGCACGCCAAATGATAGTGCAAAAATTGCCAATGCTATTTTCAATAACAAAATAACTAATATTGGTACCGACTGGAAAATTAATCCAGGACCAGGTCAACCTAATTTTGCTATCATTGATTCGAATGTTTACTTCGCTCGTTTAGCCAACAACAAACAATACCGCATGGTATTTAAATCATTTGATGGTTCGTCTAATGGAAGAATACGTTTTTATAAAGGTGTTGAAACAGATTTCGTAGGTTTGTTTGAGGCTAAAAACTACCAAACAGTGGCTATGTATCCAAACCCTGCTAGCAGTTTTGTAAACGTACAAGTAGGTGCTGGTAACCATACGGTTGTTATTTTTGATATTACAGGAAAAGCTCATTTAAGCCAAACTGCAACAGGAACTACATCTATTGATATTACAGGCTTAAACAGAGGTTTATACTTTATTCAAGTAGATGGTAGCAAGGCCGCACGCTTGGTTGTTGAATAATTAAAGTGATCAACTTTTTTAAACACATTGTCTTTTTACTACAACGTACAAGTGCTCCAATAGGAGCACTTGTACTGTTTGTGCTATCTGTTAATGCGCAAGAAAATCAACCAACAGATACCCTAAAAACTAAGCATTTAAATGATGCCGTGGTTACTGGTCAGTATGGTGAAAACAGCCTTAAAAACAGTGTGTTTAAAGTAAAGGTAATTGATGCACATCGCATACAACAGCAAGGTGCTGTAAACCTTAAAGATGTGCTTGCTAACGAAATTAATATACGTATTAATCAAGATCCTTCTTTAGGTAGTAGCATTAACTTACAAGGGGTAACTGGTCAAAATATTAAAATACTTATAGATGGTGTTCCTGTTATTGGTCGCGAGGGAGGCAATGTTGATTTAACTCAAATTAACTTAAATAATGTAGAGCGTATTGAGTTGGTTGAAGGACCAATGAGTGTGAATTTTGGAAGTGATGCATTGGGCGGTGTTATTAATATTATCACTAAAAAATCGGTAGCTAAAACGAGGCGTTTTAACTTAGGCACCTATCACGAAAGTATTGGTCAATACAATATTGATGGAGGTTTAAACTTTGATTTTAAAAGAACCCAGTGGCAAATAAATGGGGGAAGGAATTTTTTTGATGGATATAATGAAAACGAAAAAATTACTCGTTTCAAGTTATGGAAACCACGTGAACAATATTTTGCAGATGTAACAGTTTCGTTTAGTGGTAAAACAGGCAATTGGCGTATACAAAACAATTGGTTTACCGAAAAAGTTACTTCACTCGACAGTGGCATAGTTACACCATTTTATGCCTATGGTCTTGATCAATACTATTACACAACACGTTCTACTACATCTATATTCTGGGATAAAAAATTAAAGAATAATTTTGCAGTGAACATTATTGGTTCGGGTAATTATTACAAACGTGTGCGCAATACCTTACGTAAAGATCTGGTGAGTTTGCAAGAAGAACAAACTACAGCCGCAGAGTTAAACGATACCAACTACTTTTATTTATTAATGAGCAGAGGGTTTGTATCTAAAAACAAAAATGATGCAAAGGTTAATTACCAGATCGGTTATGAAATAAACCACGAGTTTACCGAAGGCGGAAAAATAGCAGATGGCGAGCAACAGTTTACAGATTATAATATTTTTGCGAGTACCGAGTTAAAACCCACAAAAAAAATAACATTACGTCCAGGTATTCGTGCCATTTATCATACCAAGTTTAATGCGCCTCTTGTGCCAGCTATTAATCTAAAATGGGAAATTACCAGTTATCTTAAATTACGTGCATCATATGCCAGAGGTTTCCGTGCACCCTCATTAAAAGAAATGTATTTAAAGTTTGTTGACCCTAGCCATAACGTGCAGGGCAATCCAAACTTAAAAGCTGAAACAGGAGATAATTTACAATTATTTACCACGTTTGAAATGACCAAGCAAAAACACATGTTTAGGTTTGAACCCAGTTTGTTTTACAACCACATTTCTAACATGATTGATTTGGCCATGGTAAATGCACAAACCATAGCAGCCACTTACATTAATGTGGGTGAGTTTACCAGTAGGGGTATAAACTTTAATATGGAGTATAAAACACCTGTTTATGGTATACAAGCTGGATATGCCGCAACAGGAAGAAACAACAGTTACGCGACAGATAATAAATTTTATACCAGTAACGAAGTGCGTGTTAATTTTACTGCTACTCATCCTAAAAAGAATACTTCGTTGGCCTTGTTTTATAAGTACAATGGTAAACTTCAAGCTTATCAATATAACTACACCAACAACGAAGTAATGTTGGGTTACATCAATGCATTTAATGTGTTGGATGCAACCATATCGCAACCATTTTTTAAGAAAAGACTAAACACCACTTTGGGTGTAAAAAATATTTTAGATGTAAGAAATGTTCGTGCAAGTATTGTGGGTGGTGTACATCAAAGTTCATCAAACAATGCTATGATAGCCATGGGCCGAACCTTGTTTTTTTCAATTAGATACTCCATTAACCAAATAAAGCAGTAATGAAATTTAGCTTACATACAATTATTGCATTAATAGGATTGGTTGTTTTGGCTTCGTGCGAGCAACCCGAAACGCCCGTGGTTTTGCCTAAAGCTATTGGCCAAAAATACAGCTACGAAATGGGCAGCGATTACAGCAACCAAATTTATGTTGATTTAGAATCGGGTTATGTAAATAGTTTAAAAATAAACTCATGGGATTTATCTTTTGATTGTGACGCGCAATCAAACAATATATACTTAAACGGTGGTTCAGCAGGGGTTTTGGTAACAACAGTTGGTAAGGGCTATTTTGTAAATACCATTCAACCCAATTTGCTCAAATGGAATTGGGATGCAGCTAATGGCATGAGTGATTCTTTAGCACTTAAAAATGGTTTTAGCAGCGGCATAAGTAACGATAGTGTTTATTTAATTGATAGGGGTAGTTTGGTTTCGCCAAATGAGCGCTATTTTCAGTTTAAACTTTTGCTGTGCAACAACGATTCTTTTTTAATACAAACAGCCAACAGATACGGACAACAAATAACCAACCATACCATTATTAAAAACCACAGTAAGTTGCTTAGTTATTTTACGTTTGCCAATGGCGGTAGCACTTTAGATTTTGAGCCACCAAAATCTGATTGGGATTTATGTTTTTTGAATTACCGTTCTGTTTATTACGAGTTTAATCCGCCATTGTTATATTCTGTTGTGGGCACGTTTATTAACACCAAAAATATACAAGTGGCTTTAGATAGTGCAAATACATTTACGTTTGAAGAAATCGGTCCTCAACATTTTAGCTTGCAAAATTTTAGTAACAACCGCGATGTAATAGGTTTTGATTGGAAGGTGCCTATGTTTGGTGGTACAGGTGTTACTTACCGCACCAGGAATTATGTTACTTATTTTATTAAAGAAAAAACAAACGGTAACACAGATAAATTATTTAAGCTACGCTTTATTGATTTTTACGATACCCGCGGTAACAAGGGTAGTCCTACTTACGAGATTGTGAGGGTGCAGTAATTTATTTTGAAATGTACTTAAAAAAAAGTCTGTGGTTGTTTTATTCAAGAAGATTGCCTGAATAAAATTATTTTTTAGAATCATTTATTTTAGACAACATCCATTCTTGCTCATCATAAATGTTGGAATCAATATCCGTGAGAAATGGGATTGAACAATTAAAAGCTTTTGCTAACTTCTCAACAGTACTAAATTTCAGATTTACTCCGTCTTTTTCGAATCCACTGTATGTGGCTTGTTCTATTTCAAGAATATCACACATATGTGTTTGACATAGTTTTCTTGATAGCCTAATGGCTTTAATTCTCGCAGGTAATGTCATAGTTTAATGATTATAGGTTAGGGCCTTTTTGTTGAAACAATAAAGTGTTTTTTATTTGTTCCTCCATAACAAACCTAATGCTATGAAAAAATATTTACAAGTTTTACCATTAATTTTTACATTGTTTTCTTGTGTTAAATCATTTGGGCAATTACCTCCTGAAATTGTTTACGATGACTCAGAGATTGGAGTTTTATTGACCAATCAAGTATATCATGATTACTATGAGAACGAATCGTTTATCAAACTCGATTCTATATTTTTTGATCTCAATGAATCTGCAACAGTTTCTGAATTAACACTTGGTGAATCATACGAATTTACAGTTAGTATAACAAATACGCTTGATGTTGGCGCTGTTGTTAAGGCTATTGTTAATCCTTGTTCGTGTGCTAATCTAGACTGGACAAAAAGTGTGATAAATCCAGGTACCACTGGATTTATAAAAATAAAGTATACCGCTACTATTATAGGCGATTCTCAAAAACGATTCACAGCGGTATTTTATGATACTCAGGGAATAAAACCTTTAGCTAAAAAGGATATAATCGTAAAAGCGGCAGTGGCCGCCCCCAACTTAATTAACCAATATTAATCGAAGTCTCTATGAAATATTTAACACTAATGTTTGTAAGCGTAATAATTTTTTGCTTAAAAATAAAAGCACAGAATGGTTACAATAATTTACAATATACCTACGACCAAGCTGGGAATAGAATTAGTCGATATTTACAAGTTACCTTAAACAAAAGAAGAGCGACTGATACCTCTTTTCAAAAGGAGGAAATTGTAGTAAAAAACAGCACTACTAATGCACTTGAGACAGTAAGTTATTCTATATATCCTAATCCTACTTCTGCGGTTGTAAATATTGATTTTACTGGAATGCCAAAAGATGGAGAATTAGAAATCATGTTAACTGATGCTTATGGAAAACTGGTCGCCAAAAAACTAGGAATTGAAAACCATAGAATCGATTTAAGTTCACTTATTTCAGGAGTTTACTTTGTTAGCATTGTAAGTAATCAACAGAAAAAGACATATCGAATAGTAAAAATATAGCCATAACAATATGAAGAACTTTTTAATGACTGTAATTTGCTTTGTCTTGTTACAAAGCAATATATATGCTCAAATTCAACCATTTGGGCATGTAAACGTTGAAGGAAGTGTTAGCCCAATGGGAAGTGCCGTGGTTAATATACCCATTTATACTCCTGCTAGTCGTCAAGGTATTCGACCTAGCTTGTCTATTTCCTATAACAGTAGTGGCGGGGCAAGTGGTATGGGTATGGGTTGGTCTTTAAATGCAGTGAGTGCAATATCTCGTATTGGGTCAAATTACCATTTAGATAATGGAATACAAGCTGGTGTTGAGTTAAATGCCCAAGATAAATTTATGCTTGATGGAGAAAGGTTGATATTGGTAAGTGGTACATATGGAAGTGCGGGCAGTGTATACAGAACGGAGCACGACAGGTTTGTAAGAGTAACTTATAATGGAACCGATTTTGTTGTTGAAACAAAAGATGGAGGAAAAGTATTTTATGGTAATTCTTCTGATAGTAAGCTTAATTCCACCAATACATCCGGTGTTTTTGGATGGTTTTTAAAACGTAGTTACGATAAATTTGGTAACTATACAGAGTATACTTACTCAAATACAGGAGATCAAGTTCTTTTAACAGAAATTAACTATACAGGTTTTGATTGCACATTATTGGGTACGAAAAGTTGCTCAGGTAATGCTGAGGCTCCATATAATAAAGTAACATTTGAGTATATAAATTCAAATAATAATTTACAAAAGTATTCGGCCGGAGGAACATTTAACCAAAACAAATTACTAAGTAAAATAGAAACTTTTTCTGCAAGCACAAAGGTAAGGACCTTCGAAATGACTTACAGTTTTGACGATGTTAATTATTACTTAGAGGAAGTTATTGAAAAAAATGGACAAGGTGAAGCCTTGCCAACTGTGGCAATTAATTGGAGTGCTGAAGGTCAAGCTTCAAGAAACACGGGTTATTTATATACGCACCACGACTATGTTCGTATTCCTGGTGATTTTGATGGAGATGGTAGTAAAGATTTACTTACTGTAGATGGTAGGTTAGAACCAATCAATGGTTATTTCTTAAGTATGGGACATGTTATTCAAATTTTTAAGAGTAACACCTCTAACACAGCTGACTTTTCTTCAAGGCTTGCGTATTATCAAAATCCGTTTCATAAAGTTGGTGCAATAATGGTTTCTGATATCGATGCAGATGGGGATGATGATATTTTATTACAAGTAATAGAGTTGAATTATACTCATAACTTTTTTTTCTGTAATGAATACAGGATAAGCTCCATAACTTTTAGCTATCACTTAATACAATCAAACTATTCAAATAATAAGTTTAATTATAGTCTTATTCAGAATCACTTTCCACAGCGAGTACTTTATAATCCTGAGCCAAATCATCATTTATCTTCAGCAGACCAAATTTATAAAAAAATATATGTTATGCCGATTTTGGGTGATGTTGACGGAGATGGACTTCCGGATTTAATAGAACGAGAAATGATTGGTGATAGAAGTTTGTCAGGCTGTTTCACCAGCACTCAGCCTGCTTTTCAAAATACCGTACATGTTTATTTAAGTACAAAAAGAAACTTATCAATTATTCCAGATAGGTATGCAAGTTACGGGCCTGTTTCTCGGTTAGATTTGTACCCAATGGATTTTAATGGAAATGGTAAGTTAGATTTAATGAATGTATTTACGCAAAATGCCCAATCTTCCATTTTAGAGTATAACAACATTACTAATTCATTTACTCACATTTATGGAAATACTCCACAAGGCTTTCCTAGTCAGTATCAAAAATTTATGCAAACGGGCGATTTTAATGGGGATGGCAAAACAGACTTACTCTATTTTGTGAGTGGTAATTGGCATATAGCATATTCTAACGGTCAAGGATTTCATGAGTACAATGCTTCTAGCCTTTGGTTTGCTCATACTTATAACACTGATTTTTGTGGAGAAAATGGGTTCAGCTTTGAGTTGGGTGACTATAATGGAGATGGAAGAACTGATATATTAGAGCGGCATAATCATGGCCAACATAATAACCACACTGGACCAGAAATATATATATATTATTCACTTGGTTTGGGCTTTCATAAAACCTATATTGGAACCAATAAGACTGCTCAGAATGGAAATAGATATAAAGATTCAAAAAATATTATTTCTGATTTCAATGGAGATGGAAAGTCTGATGTATTGATGGGGAACTATATAGATACTCATACCACGATTGAAGTAGCCATTGAAAGTTTTGATTTAAAGAACAAGAGAGTTTCTGGAATTAACTATTCAGATGTTCATTCATTTGAGTTTTCATACGCGTTACTAAATAAATACAACAAGTACTTTAGTGCAAATGATCCCAATACATTTAGCATGGCTAAAACTGTTAATATACCATTGTATGTTGTAAGTAGTTTTAAACAAAAAACGGTCGGATTTACTGATGTTGAAATACAATACAGCTATAAAAATTTACTGTACCATACGCACGGTAGAGGATTATTAGGCTTTACAGAAACAGCAACTGTTAAAATTGATGGTGGAGGCACTAATAGAACTACTATTAGTAAAAGTAAACAGGATGCACAATTGACTTACAGGCTAAATACGCTTTCAACCGAGGTATTTAATCATTGTACTAATTTGAACAATCCATTTAGCAATGTGCAGAACCCAATAGCTAAAACAACTTTTGATTATGGCGTTATGGGTACCTCTACTCATTCAAAAACACTCTTTCCGTTTTGTAGTTATCTAGTAGAAACAGATTATTTAAAACACACCGAAAAATCAACCTGCTTTAGTTATGATGTTCATGGAAACATGATACATTCTGTTACAATGTATTCCATGTTAGGAAGCAATGGTAATGTCGAGTACATTCAGTCTGTTGACAATAAATTTGAACAAAAGGGTACTTGGATTCCTGCCTCTGTATCCATAACTCGTTCAACCAACATCAGGTATAATGGTACACCAAGTTATGTGGTGCAAAAAGAAATTAAAAATAACAATTGGGGAATACCAATTGAGGTGGAAAGTTTCAAAAATAACCTTCACTATTATGTAAAAGAGTTAAGAAGCTACGACCAATACGGAAACATTGTAACCACATCATTAGATAGTGCCAATAATGCATCGGGTAATACTTTTAGACTCAAAGTGCTTTTGTATAATAATGGTAAGGAATTAACCAAAGAAATAAACGCTTTAGGTAGTCAAAAAGAAGTTACAATTGAACCTATTTACGGAAATATTTTACACACCAAACAGGATGATGGTACTGAAATATCATATCAATACAATACTTGGGGACAACTTATTGAGGAAACAAATGTTGGAAATAATGTAACACAAATCACGCGTGCTTATATTTCCTCACCTGCAGGAGCTTATTATAAAATAACCAAAACAGGTAATTTAGGTAACTGGGTAACTGAGTATTATAATGCCA
>JBILPP010000182.1:0-4236 GCA_044373765.1 Bacteroidia bacterium | reverse complement strand
GTATTTTTTGAACCGCTTAATTAGCCTTCACCAACTTTTTTAAATCGATAATAATATTTTCTAAGCCATTTATTTTAATTTCATAAACGGTTTGTAATTGCATTCCAAGCTTGCCTTGCGGAAAACCTTTTCGAGCAAACCACTCCAAATAGCTTACAGGCAAATCGGATATTAACCAACCTGCGTGTTTACCAAATGGCATTTTAGTTAGTACTAAACTTTTTAATATTTCGGGGTTTGGTTGCAAGTGGTAATAGAAATAAGTTATGGAATGAAAATGGCAAATTATGCAAGCCTAATACCTTCGGGTTCAATCTTTATTTTTCTATCGCGGTATAAATTACCCAAAGTCATTTTAAATGTTTTTTTACTCATACCAAACACCCGATAAATATCTTCGGTACTGCTTTTATCGTGGTAGGGTAAATAGCCATTGTGTTTGCGTAACTCACGCAAAATAACATCTCCTTCGTCTTCTACACGCTGGTAACCGGGCTTACCAATCATAATGTCTAATTTGTTTTCCTCTTTTATCTTCTTCACAAAACCAGTAAAAACATCCCCTACAAACAAATCTTTAAACACTTCGTTGTAATGAAGCAAGCCTAAATGTTTCTCGTTTACGATTACTTGATAACCCAACTCGGTATCTTTATAAACAATACACTGAACAATTTCTTTCTCTCTAACTGTTAATACTTCATTGTTTAACTCATCACTAAGTTTTTCTTTTGCAATAACTTTTCCTGTTGGTGCGTCATACAATATTTTAACTAGGCAATAATCTCCAGTAAGCAAATCATCTTCGTGCATTGATCGAGGCAGAAGTAAATCTTTGGGTAAGCCCCAATCTAAAAATGCTCCTGCTGGACTCATGTCCACTACTTTAAGTGTTACTAAATCGCCAACCTTGCCCTTAGGTTTTTTATTGGTAGCACATAAAACATTAGTTGAGTCGTGGTATAAAAAAACGGATAACTTATCACCAACCAATAATCCACTATCAGCATATTGCTTTGGCATAAAAGCCATTTGCTCTTTGGTTTCTCCAAACCAATATCCATCAGCTGTTTTTTCTAAAATGGTTAATTCGTAATAAAATCCTGGTTTTAACATATTGCACAAAGGTGCAAAAATTTGCAGTATTAACAGGTATTTTTTTCTGATTAAATTGCTGTTCTTTTGTAACGTACTATTACATTGAACCTCAGGATTGGGTTGTATTAGCCGATTATTTGGCACACATTAGAGACTTATTTAAATATATGTTAATTCAGATACACCTGATCATAAAACCTTTGGATTACTTGTTGTAAAAGCCATAATCAATATTAACAACCAAATTCACCATTATGCTCTTGCTTGCCAATTGAACCTCCACTTTGTTGCGAAACAGGTTTGGGCAGACCTTTTAAATTAGATGCTTTTGTGGAATAAAAAACGCCTGATGTTGAAACACCAGTATACTTGGAAGCATTATCAATAATGTAATCAGGGCAAGAATCTCCATCTAAATCGCCAATAAATAAAACAGTTACTGCCCCATCATCAAACCACGGAATAAAGCTTAATAGGGTTTCTGTTGATGCTGCATTTTGAACACGGGCGTTAAGCATTAACTTATAATCCATATGGGTTTGCGAACCATTTGGCTCCACCAAATAATCACTTGCAGACAGTGTATAGGTAAAACCGTTGCTAGTAAAATTCATCATTTCATCTGGCTTGAAGAAGCGTGGTTCAGCAAGTAAATTTTTAACACGTACTAAATCTTTTGTCATGTAATGATTACTGAATAAAAATAAACAGGCTTCTTTCTCTTTAATAGCCACTCCACATTCAAATGATGTTCGTCCATCATCATAATGTATACCTGTTTCAATAAACGAGGTTAGCGTTTTACGTAAGTTGTATGATGTTGATGTTGAATCATAGAAAAGCCCATAGAACTCCAATTTTTTATATTGATCAACCTCGTCCTGTGTGAAGTAATTTTCTAAAGATAGCATTACAGCATCATCTTCAAATTCATTAGGTAAGTTTACTTTTTTAGCTCCTCCTCCAGCCTCACTAACTGCACCTTCTTGCAATGGTGTTTCAGTTAAACTTATGCTATCGGTTTGGGTTGCGGTTTGTTGGGCTGATGGTTGGCAAGACAGCAGAACAGAACTGGCTAACCAAGCACACAAAATTGTAGTGTATTTCATGGCAGTAATATAAAAAAAATAGCCTAAGTAGCAAGGTAGTTTATTGATTAAACTGCGTTAAACCCTCCGTTCAAGATCAAGTGCCGTCCGTATGTTGTTAATTTTTGTAACCTATTTAAATTTCCCTTTCATCTTACGTGTGTGGTTATACTTACTAATGTGGTTAAATATTTTACAAACGTTAGCATTAAGGCAAAACTTTATGGGCGTTTTATTACTTGGTTTTACTTTGCATGGGTGGTTCTTAAGTGTGAGCGGAAACAGTGATGAAGTTATCATGAACGAGCAAAGGCCAGCAACAAGCTGTAATCGCCATGGTCGGCCGCTTTAACGGCTTTCAGATAAGTTGCTCTGGCATTGCCATCATTTGATATGTTAGCAGCTGCACCCCAAGTAAAAATGGGTTGTTTATATATTTTCTCTATCACGATATCGGCCATTAAGCGGCTATGCCTAACGTTACCGTTTGAAAAACAATGAATACTTACCAAACGGTGTTTAAAACGTAAAGCAAGTTCATTAGGTTCATAAGTATTGTTTTCGTACCAATAGCTTACATCGTTTAACAAGTTACGCAGCTCGGTTGTTATTTGCCATTGCTGTACTCCAATATTTTTATTGGTTTTACGAAAAGTGCCTGCCCATGCCCACACATTACCATACATACGTTTATGCAACATGCAAATAAACTCTTCAGAAAAGATAACAGCAGGTCTAAACGAACGCATCAATGTAAATTGTATAGCTTGTTCAATATTCTGCTGTTCAAATTCATCAAGCTCGGCACGAGTAGCAATGGTTGGAATTAGCAGCCCATCTGTCTCTTCTTCATCTAAGGGCGTTTGGCCATCTATATAGTCCAAACTTAATCCCATAAAACTTTAGGCATTTCGTTTTTAATCAATGCTGCCCTCTCTTTTATCGCAGCTTGTAGTCGTTTTTGTGTATTCGCTTGGTCTTCTAACTTCATGGTATTGGAAGTACGCATCACTATTTGTTTAGCCAGTTCGTTAGCACGCTTTTCTATAAGTGCATCCAGCGATCCATCATTGGGCACAAAACCATACACCAATTGCATATCCATAGCACGGGCTATTTCGCGCAGCGATTTAATGGTTATTGAACCTTCTTTTTCTCGCTTTTCCATGTCCATCACAGCTTGTTTAGACATACTCAATTTTTTGCCTAATTGCTTCATGGTCATGCCAAGGGCACTGCGTATTGCTTTTATCCAACCGGTAGGTGGTGTGGCCACTTGTTTAAGCGAAGCAAAGCCCAACATTTTACTGTTGAGTTGTTGAATTTGAAGTGATTTTACGCCCATAAGTAAAGTTTTCTATTGACTTTTACCCAACAAAAGTAAATCTATTTATTTACTTTAACAAGTATTATGTAAAGTTTTTACTTTACTTAATGGTCAACATAAAAATGTTGTTCTCACAGGTATTACCTTAATTAGCTAGGTTTTCGGTAGCTGAAACTTAGCCACGCGAAAACCTGAGCGGTAGCGGGTGGGATTATTATTTAGAATGCATAGCATGATAAAATAATCCAACGACAAAAAACAAATTCAAAGTCATAAACACCCAAGAGAAAAATGCTCCAACTATTTTTTGGGTCTAAGTAATTTTACTCATTTTGAACTCTATTTCTAATGAGTTATCAGTCAAATGGATTGAGCCAACGAAATGGAATATCAAAATTGAAACTAGTTTCTACCTCTGCACTTGAGTAAATGAGATAGGGTACATTTTATTTAGCAACCAGCAGAATTCTGTAATAGCAATAGTGATAAATAAATTTCAGTAGTTTTTACCTGTTAAATCTATTTACCGATACAAAAAGTAAAATAATTTGATTTACAATTGTTTAAATAAGGTACAAATAGGGAACAATAATAGCAGATACTTTAATAATGTCAGAGATTAGAAAGACAATTATTTAAAATGTTTAATTGATTTACAGTATAACTTAAGGCCATAAATTTATATTTCCTTGTTGTTCAAATTTAATGTATGAATATGATTTT
>JBILPP010000181.1:0-4240 GCA_044373765.1 Bacteroidia bacterium | reverse complement strand
AAATGAAGCAATAGAAACCATCAAAAAAAATCCGGATTCGCGCAGAATAATTGTAAGTGCCTGGAATGTGGCTGATTTACCCAAAATGGCTTTAATGCCTTGTCATGCATTTTTTCAGTTTTATGTGGCCGATGGAAAACTAAGTTGCCAGTTGTACCAACGCAGTGCGGATATGTTTTTAGGTGTGCCATTCAACATTGCATCATACGCTTTACTAACCCACATGGTTGCACAAGTTTGTAACTTAGAAGTTGGTGATTTTATACACACCTTTGGCGATGCGCACATATACAGCAATCATTTTGAGCAAGTGGAATTACAATTGAGTCGAGAGGCGAGAACTTACCCTACCCTACTTATCAATTCAAATGTTAATAGTATTTCTGACTTTACGTTTGATGATTTTACATTTGAAAACTATAACCCACATCCATCAATTAAAGCACCTGTAGCAGTTTAAAAAACATAGATCATTTAACCCAAACAAACTTTAATTATGTGTTGGGTGTTTTATTAAATTAGCTACCTATTAAGAAATAAACTGTTTGAAAACCTATAAAGACATATACGCACAAGTGGAGCAAGAAATTGCCCATATAGCTTATACCCAACAACCTGAAGAGCTATACAAACCTATCGAATACATCATGTCGTTAGGAGGTAAACGATTACGTCCGGTGCTTACACTAATGGCCTGCAATATGTTTGGTGGCGAATCACAAAAAGCAATAAAAGCAGCCCTAGCTATCGAGATGTTTCACAACTTCACCTTGGTACACGATGACATTATGGATAATGCGGATATTAGACGCGGCCAACCAACGGTGCACATCAAGTGGAATCAAACCATAGCAATCTTATCGGGTGATTTAATGATGATAAAAGCCACCGATTTATTGTGCGAAACAGAAACTAACGATTTGCGTTCATTAATTTCGGTATTCAATAAAACGGCAGCTGAAGTTTGTGAAGGCCAGCAATGGGATATGAATTTTGAAACCCAAAATAATGTAACTGAACAAGACTACTTGAAGATGATTACGTTAAAAACAGCTGTGCTTTTGGGTTGTGCACTAAAAGTTGGTGCACTAATTGGAGGTGCAAATACTGATGATGCCAACCATTTATACGAATTTGGTAAAAACATTGGGATAGCATTTCAATTACAAGATGATATTTTAGATAGTTTTGGAGAAGGAGATAAAGTGGGAAAAAAAATTGGTGGTGATATTGCAGCAAACAAAAAAACCATTTTATTAATCGAAGCATTAAACAGTGCTACAGGTGACGACAAAGATGAACTATACTATTGGCTTGGTGCTAAAAGCGAAGAAAAAATAGAAGCTGTACTGAACTTATATGCCAAATACAAAGTACGCGACAAAGCCGAGCAGCTAAAAGAGCAATACTTACAATTGGCTTTTGAGCACCTTAAACAGGTAAGCATACCAACTGAAAACACATTATTACTTAAACAAACGGCCATTGATTTAATGGAAAGAATGAGCTAGTTAACACACTATTTTGTCTCTTATAAATCCACCACTATTTAATTATTTTAAAACTGTAATTGAAACAGATTTAATACCTGATTATTTAATCTTACAAAAAGAAAATCATGCACCGCATCCATTAAGTTTATTGGCGGCAGAAGAATTACAGCAGCACATAACAAGCCAAACTGATTGGGAACATAATTTTGGCTTAGCAGCAACATTAAACAGCAGTATTGTTGGAAAAATGTTTGGTGTATTGGTGGTCAAGAATGCAGAAAATCAAATTGGATATTTATCTGCTTTCTCTGGCAAGCTCGCAGGGGCCAACCACCACCCCAAGTTTGTACCTCCCGTTTTTGATTTGCTTACAGAAGGTGGCTTTTTTAACATTGGAATGCAAGAGTTAACCTTGTTAACAAAACAAATAAAAACAATAGAAATTTCCGAGCCAGAAAATATTGACGCAATAAAAAATCTTAAAAAAAATCGCCACCAATATTCTAACAGTTTACAACAAGAAATTTTTAGCCGCTACTCATTCACCAACCAGAAAGGCTTGTTCAAAAATATTAACGATATTTTTAAACAAGCATCATACAAAAACCCTCCTGCTGGTGCAGGAGAATGTGCTGCACCCAAACTATTACAATACGCATTTTTACACCAATTAAAACCCCTTGCCTTAGCAGAGTTTTGGTGGGGACAATCACCCAAATCTGTTAACTGGAAACATGGTGCTTTTTACCCTTGCTGTAAAGAAAAATGTGAACCTATTTTAGCTCACATGCTAGAGGGTTTGTAAAAACTAAACGATGATGGATGCTGAACATCTCTGAAAAGTCAAACTGTTGTAGTCCTAAATATGCGATTCAAGTATTAAGATACTTAATAAAGCTTAATCTGAGCGGTTATAAATTGTTTATACAGTATAGTACCATTCCATTTCAAACAGATGAGCACATTTACAATGGAATCAAACCTATTTATTACCAATTACTTAGTGAATGAACTTGCATGATGCATAATTTGAATTTTTGAGAATTTTAAGTTTGAGTAGCTTAAATCAATAGTATTGTTATTTTTGCTTGATTTTTGAATTAACAACATAAGATAAACACATTATAGATATGGCAGAAGTAATACGCATGCCCAAAATGAGTGATACCATGACCGAGGGTGTTATTGTATCATGGTTGAAAAAAGTTGGCGATGATGTTAAACCAGGTGATATTTTGGCTGAAGTGGAAACCGATAAAGCCACGATGGAGCTAGAAAATTACGTTAAAGGGACCTTGTTACATATTGGCATTCCTGCTGGAGGCAGCGTGCCTGTTGATGCACTTATTGCCATTGTTGGTCAGAAGAGTGATGATATTTCGGCTTTATTAAATGGCGCACCTGCTCCAGTTACAACTGCAAAAATAGAAGATACCAAGGTTGAAACAGCTGCTACTCCAGCTCCATCAGCTCCAATTGCAAATACATCAACCGATTCAAGGGTAAAAGCATCGCCTTTAGCAAAAAAAATAGCAGATGAAAAAGGCATTGATATTAACAGCGTAAGTGGTAGTGGCGATGGCGGACGTATTGTTAAGCGCGATGTGGAAACATTTACTCCTTCTGCAAAAGGCGAAAGTAAAATCAACATTACTTTGCCAACTGTTATAGGTCAAGAAAGTTTTGAAGAAGTACCTGTATCGCAAATGCGTAAGGTAATAGCACGCAGATTAAGTGAAAGTAAACATACTGCTCCTCACTTTTACTTAACCATGAGCATTAACATGGATAAGGCCATTGAAGCCAGAAAATCTATGTTAGAATACAGCCCTGTAAAAATATCTGTTAACGATATTATTATAAAAGCTGTAGCTGGCGCATTGCGCAAAAATCCTGCTGCAAACGCAAGCTGGTTAGGAGATAAAATACGTTACAACCACCATATTAATATTGGTGTGGCAGTTGCTATTGAAGATGGATTAATAGTTCCTGTAGTGAAATTTGCCGATAGTAAAAGTTTATCGCACATCAGTGCTGAAGTTAAAGAGTTAGCTGAAAAAGCAAAAAACAAAAAACTTCAACCAAACGAATTTGAAGGCAATACCTTTACCATATCTAACTTAGGAATGTTTGGCATTGATGAGTTTACAGCGATTATTAACTCACCTGATGCTTGTATTTTAGCTGTAGGTGCAGCTAAAGAAACTGTAATTGTAGAAAACGGACAAATGAAAATTGCCAATGTAATGAAGGTTACATTAAGCTGCGACCACCGCGTTGTGGATGGTGCTGTGGGTTCTGCATTCTTAAAAACATTAAAAGAATTACTAGAAAATCCGGTAAAATTATTGGTATAAGATTACCCGCAATACTTATTAAAGCCATGTTGTAATTGCAACATGGCTTTCTTGTTTATATGTATCAAAGAATCATTCAGCAAACATAAAAGCGCCAAACGTTTTATGTTATAATTACTGCAATTCCTATCCTCATAATAATTGTCAAGCAATCTCATTTATAAAATAAAGATTGATTTATTCTCATGATAATGATGCGGGAGGTTAATAATCAGGTCTAAAGAAAAATATTTTGCTTATTGGATTTTATTTTTACCTTGCAATCGGAAATTCTTCCATTGCTCTAACACATTCCATAAAAAGCTTTTAGGTTTAATTAAAGGAAACAGTGCAAGGCAAAGCAATCAAACAAGATCTTATTAATTTAATTTTTTTTGATGTACAATAAAA
>JBILPP010000250.1:0-3430 GCA_044373765.1 Bacteroidia bacterium | reverse complement strand
GCAAACTACCGTTGGACTGGTCCAAACGGATACATCAGTTTTCTTCAAAATCCTACCATCAATAAAATTGCTTTACTTCAAGGGGGAACATACAGTGTAGAGGCTATTTTAAATGGCTGCTATTCTAATCCGGCAAATACTGTAATCAATGTAAAGCCGCTACCAGCTATGCCAATTGCAACCAATAGTGGTGCGGCTTGTGTTGGCGGTTCTGTTAACTTGTTAACTGAGGTGGTACAAGGTGCCTCATACAGTTGGAAGGGGCCTAATAATTTTGTTTCTACTGTGCGCACACCAATCCTTAATAACATTACCATTAATCAAGCAGGCACCTATGAAGTATCATTACTTGAACAAGGTTGTTTTTCTAAACCGGGAATTACCAATGTAGTAGTTAATCCCGTGCCTAGTACACCCACAATGAGTAGTTTACCAGCATCTGGTAATATTTGTTCAGGCGATAGTGTGATGCTATTTGCCTCTTTTGTATCAGGTGGGTTGTATGAATGGATTGGCCCTGCTGGCTTTGGCTCTAGTAGTCAAAATGTGGTGATTAGAAACGCATCGTTAGCTAATGCTGGAGACTATAATGTTAAAGTTACAAAATCAGGATGTACTTCGCCAGAAGCTACTAAAAGTATTGCGGTAAATCCTAAACCTCAAACAAGTAATATATTAGGACCGATAGAAGTAAGAAGTCAAGAGCTGCATAACTATTTGGTGCAAAATACTGGTGGCTCTACATATAATTGGAGTGTTATTGGTGGCACACAAACTAGTGGAGGCTCAACTTCTGGTATTTCTGTTACTTGGGGTAAAGCAGGTACAGGTAATTTGTATGTGCAAGAAATTAATTCGTTTGGTTGTTCTGGTACAACAAAAGAGTTAAGCATTCAAATTGGTTTTGCATCTGGCTTGCAAGAAAAAACGGCATCAAACTTTAGTTTTTATCCTAATCCAGTTAACAATAAGCTATACATAGCACTCTCAAAAGCTGCACAAAAAAATGTAGTAATAAGTTGTTATAATCAACTAGGACAATTGGTTAAATCTACCACATACAATGCGGGGTTAAGTTCACTCACTTTTGAAATGCATGACATCATGCAAGGGGCCTATTTAATGTCTGTGCAAATAGACGATCAGTTAACTTGGACTAAAATTATTCGTAATTAAAAAATTGCGACACTTATTTCTATTACTTATCAAAAAGCCATGCGTGGTTTTTTGATAAGTATTTCTTTTGTATGTTTTGGTGTATTTGCTGACATGCATTTAATGCGGATTGAGGAAATAAGCGGTGCAGGTAGTTCGAACCACCAATTGTCTTGGAACGATACAAATTTTGATGTTGTTTTGTTTGTGTCATAATCCGAAAAACGAGTTATATCATTGGTCTAAAATTCAGTACAATTATTAAAAGTTGCAAAAAATATTCTTCTTTTGCTTTGATTTAATTGATATGAATAAGAAAGTTTTAAGTCTATTTGTTGCTTGTTTTTTGTTTGGGCTAAATGTGTTTGCTACCCGCAATACTGTTATTACTTCTACCTTAAGTAATCAGGTAGTGTGTGATCCCAATACAACGTTTACTATCTATGGTCCAAATAATGGTACGGCCCGTTGGCAAATAACTTTTGATACCACACAAACTCCAGGAGAAATATTTGAATACACCTCTGGCATTTCAGTGAACCAATCAGATTCGGTTGTATACTATCGCAGGCTTAGTTTTGATTATGTTGACACCAGTAATTGGTATATGGTGAGGTATGTAATCAAACCAACGGTAACCAATTTAACTTCGTACAGTATTTGTAGCGGAGGCAATACACAGTTAGCTTTAAGTGCAAGCTCGCCAAGTAGCTTCACTTATACTGTTGTATCCACTATAGCTGGTGCAACGGGTGCATCATCTGGAAGTGGTTCAATCATAAATCATACATTATTAAATCCCAACAACAACAATAATGCGGGTATAGTATATCGGGTGTTACCAACTTCTATTCAGGGAGCTTGTGTGGGCCTAGCCAAAGATATTACTGTTAATGTACTTCCTAAGCCTCAGGTCACTAATATATCTACTACTTCTGTTTGTAGTGGGTCAACTTTAAACTTGCCACTAACTGCAAGTATTCCATCTTCATTTAATTGGACTGTAAAATCTGTAAGTGGAGGCATTACGGGTTCAAAAGATTCAAGTGGAATTAACATGCTACTTAAATTGTTTAACCCAAGTAACACTACAAATGGTACAGTTGTTTATAGTGTTCAAGCCATTTCGAATGTTGGTAATTGCTCGGGTAATCCAATAGATTTGAGTGTATCTATAAAAGCGCTTCCTATTATTACAGTTAATAACAGCGATACCATTTGCAGTGGCCTTGTCAATCAGCAATTATTTTTCCAAAATTCTATATACAGTAATATAGTTTGGACTCCCATTCAATCGCAAGATGTTGATGGCGCGCAAAGTGGAAATGGCTTCGTAATGCGTCAATCGTTAATTAATAACAGCACCTCTAAATATGGTTTTGTTGATTATCGGGTTGATTTAACTACCGTTAATGGCAATTGCAGTAACAATAATCTTCCGCTTAAGGTATATGTAGCCCCAACACCCAAAATTGTTGGTTTAACGAGTAAATTAATTTGTAATGGAAGTAACACCAACCTCATTCCAACAACCGATTATCCCGGTGTTTTCTATTGGACTTTAGGTGCTAACTCTGGAAATATTAGTGGCGCATCAGCTTCGCTGCAATCTAAACCTGGTATTTTTCAAACCCTAACCAATAGCGGCACAAGCACTGGAAGTCAGGAATATTTAGTGAGACATGTTTTAGCTGATGCGGTATGTGCAAGTGAAGAAAAGGTAATCACAGTATCTGTTAGTACTACCGTTAATGCGCTAAGCATAAAAGACTCTTTATTTTATGCATGCAGTGGTAAGGCCATGAGCGACTCGATTCGATCTACACCGCAAGCGTGGTTTTATTGGATGCCCATTTTTAATAATCAAATTGGTGGTGCTTTGTCAGATAGCGGCATGGTTTTAAAACAAAGTCTTTTTTTGCAAAACACCAAATATGCTATACAAGAATTTCAGGTTTGGCCGTATGTTGGTGCAGATAGATGCAGAGCAAATCCATTCATCATCAAACTGCAACTAGACACGTTACCAAATGCTGTTTTTACGTATTCCTTAACCAATGATACTTTCCGCTTTACGCCTGCTGATACTGGCTTAATAAGTTGCTTTTGGAACTTTGGTGATGGTTTTTTTTCAAATCAAATTAAACCTTCTCACGTATATGCAAATGCTGGAAAATATACAGTTACTCTTCAAACAAGTAACGCGTTCGGCTGCTCCATTGATAGCGCATTAGAAATTAACTATTTACCTGTTGGTTTAAATGAAAATGCTGCA
>JBILPP010000180.1:0-4251 GCA_044373765.1 Bacteroidia bacterium | reverse complement strand
ATTTTTAGCTACAAATTTCTTCATATCAACCCACCACTGCAAAGTTAAACGGGGTTCAATTACTGCACCTGTGCGCTCACTGGTTCCAACTTGATTTTTATATTCGTCAATTTTTAAAATATGGCCTGCTTCTTCTAAGTGCACTGCAATTTCTCTGCGAACCGCAAAACGATCTTTACCAATGTAACGCGGGTCAATTGCTTTCTCGTTTAAAAATCCTTCTTCATTTAAAATATCAATTACTTCTAAGTTGTATTTCTTACCCAACTCGTAATCGTTTTTATCGTGCGCAGGAGTTACTTTTAAGCATCCAGTACCAAATTCCATATCCACATATTCATCGGCAATAATGGTTATAGGCCTGTTAATAAAAGGCACCAATACTTGCTTGCCCACCAAATGTTTAAAACGCTCATCATTGGGATTTACGCATATTGCAGCATCGGCCAAAATGGTTTCGGGGCGGGTGGTTGCAATGGTTACGTACTCATCTTTACTATCAACCAAAAAGTACTTAATGAAATACAGTTTAGATTGTACATCTTTAAATATAACCTCTTCATCGCTCAATGCAGTTTTACCTTGAGGATCCCAATTCACCATCCTTAGCTCACGGTAGATTAATCCTTTATTGTATAAATCAATGAAAGTATGAATAACTGCTTCACTCATCTTAGGCTCCATGGTAAAACGCGTACGATCCCAATCGCAGCTTGCGCCAAGTTTCTCTAATTGCTTTAAAATAATTCCTCCGTATTTCTCTTTCCACTCCCAAGCATATTTCAAAAACTCATCTCTACTTAGGTCTGATTTTTTGATGCCTTTTTCGCGTAACATCTGAACCACCTTTGCCTCGGTAGCAATAGACGCATGGTCGGTACCAGCAACCCAAAGTGCATTTTTACCTTGCATACGCGCTTTACGCACCAATACATCTTGTATGGTGTTATTTAACATATGGCCCATGTGCAACACACCAGTTACATTAGGTGGTGGTATTACAATGGTAAAAGGCTCACGCTCGTCTGGAGTGCTTTTAAACAACTTATTGGTGAGCCAATAGCTATACCATTTATCTTCTATTTGTTGCGGTGCGTAAATTTTTGTTATCTCGGTACTCATTGTGATGCAAAATAATGGTGGCTGTTGTAATCCCAAAATTGTAAACCAACAATTTTAAAATTAGTACAAATAATCAGTTTTGGCTTTATAAAAAACAAGCAATTTGCTACAGTTAGGCTTACCGCATTGGTTGGTAGTTGTAACCCTTTAGTGGTTTACTTCAAATCACTGCTGCCATTCAAAATGTACTTATCCTAAATTTGAGATGAGCCAATTCTTGTTTAATTAGGATATTTGGGATTGAATTAATAAAAAACCCCGACACGCGTTTGCGAACCGGGGTTTTTTTTATCAACTATGAAAAAATTAACCTCTTCTTTCTTTAACACGGGCTTTCTTACCAGTAAGCTTGCGTAGGTAAAACAAACGCGCTCTGCGCACTTTACCACGGCTAATTAACTCGATTTTATCGATGTTAGGTGAGAACAAAGGGAAAATACGCTCAACACCAACACCATTACTCATTTTACGAACCGTAAATGTGCAACTGATGCCACTATTACGTTTCTGTAATACAACACCTTGGTACTGCTGGATACGTTCTTTTGCTCCCTCTTTAATTTTGTAGTATACATTTACTGTATCACCTGCTATAAAAGAAGGTAAGTTTTTATCAGCGATAAATTCGCTTTCAATTAATTTTATTGCCTCAACTGCGTTCATTACGGTAATGTTTTATTTTTAACGGACTGCGAAAGTACAGCTTCTATTCTAAATACAAAAATATTTTTCAATAATTTCTTATCATTTCTAATTAACCCATGTAAAACAACCTAATTATGGTTTGTTTTTACCCTATTCAATAATATCATTGAGCAATCCCGGACGTTTTTGTTTGGTACGTAAAACACTTTGTTCGTGCCTCCACTCCTCTATTTTAGCTTGATGACCGCTTAATAATACATCAGGCACTTTCCATCCCTTGTATTCGGCAGGGCGCGTGTACACTGGTGGACTAATCAAGTCATCCTGAAATGAATCGCTTAAGGCTGATTGTTCATCGCCAATGGCTCCTGGTATTAATCGCACAATGGCATCAACAATAACAGCTGTAGCCAACTCGCCTCCAGTTAGCACATAATTACCAATACTCACCTCTCGCGTTATTAAATGTTCGCGCACACGCTCATCAACCCCTTTGTAATGCCCACACAAAAACATAATATTTTGTTTGGTTGATAATTGGTTGGCCATTTTCTGATCAAACAACTCACCATCAGGACTAAGGTATATGATTTCATCGTAAGCGTTTTTTTCTTTTAAAGCAGCGATGCACAAATCTATAGGTTCTATTTGCATGACCATACCTGCTCCCCCACCAAACGGATAATCATCAACCGAGCGCTGTTTACTTTTACTGTAATGGCGAATATTGTGCAAACCAATGTTTACCAAATTATTGGCCACAGCACGTTTAATGATGGAATGCCCAAACGGACTTTCAAACATTTCGGGAAATAATGTAAGTATGTCTATGTTCATACCATTTTATTGTTTTGGGTGTGGTGGAGTGGTAACTAATTATGGCAACCTTAAAGGCAAATTTAGCATTGTAAACGCTTAGATGTAGCGCTTAAAAATTACTCATACAATTCAAAAAAACCTTCAGGTAGGTTTAAATAAATAATTTCTTTCGCCTCATCCACATCTTGAATAAAAGCCTCAACCATAGGTATCATTACTTGTTGTCCTTTGTAATGAGTAATCAACATGGTTTGTTGAGGCAACTCTTCAGTAGCCACAATTTCTCCTATTTCACCTAGGTTTATATCAACCAATTTAAACCCATTTAAGTTAAAATCGCCTGCCTTGGGCTTAGTCTTTCCTTTGGTTTTGGGCACTAATAATTTAAAACCCAGATAAGCTTGGGCTTGCTCCATACTGTTGATGCCTTGTAATTTTACAAGCCATTCATCATGGTGTGCCGCTTGAGCTTGTTCGATATAAAATGGAACGGGCTTTTCTCGAATTTCGAGAAAAGCCCATTCAGTTAGTTTAACCTTTATATCGGTAACAATTTTTAACTCTCCTTTAGTACCGTGCGTTTTAACAACAGTACCGGCTTCCATGAAATCTTTTTTTAGAATTGATTTCAAAGTTGTTAGCGTTAGAAATTATTCAGCGCTTTTGGTATCTTCTGCAGCAGCAGGTGTTTCTTCAACTACAGCAGGTGTTTCTTCAACCACAGCAGGTGTTTCTTCAACCACAACTGGTGTTTCTTCAACCACAACTGGTGCTTCTGCAACCACAACTGGTGCTTCTTCAACCACAACTGGTGCTTCTTCAACCACAGCAACTACTTCTTCAGCAGCAGCAACTTCCGCAGCAGCTTCAGCATTTGCAGCATTAACTGCAGCTTGCGCAGAAGCTAATTTTTCAGCTAATTTAGCAGAGCGAGCTTCTTTCACTTTAGTTTCGTGAGCTAGGGCTGCAACTTTTGCATCAGCTTTAGTAATTGCACTTTTTTCAACATGGGCAACAACTTTAGTAACTTTATCATTAATCCAAGCTTCGAATTTTGCGTTAGCTTGTTCTTCTGTTAAAGCTCCTTTAGCCACACCACCTGCTAAGTGATGTTTGTACAAAGCTCCTTTGTAAGAAAGGATAGCGCGACAAGTGTCTGTTGGTTGCGCACCATTGTTTAACCAATTTACTGCCGAGTCAATGTTTAATTCAATAGTTGCTGGAACTGTAGTTGGATTGTACATTCCAATTTTTTCAATGAATTTACCATCTCTCGGAGCACGTGAATCCGCCACCACAATGTGATAATACGGTGCATGGGTTCTACCATGACGTTGTAATCTAATTTTTACTGACATAATATTTTTTAGTTAAAATGTTAATCCGCTGGGTCTCCTGTTCAGCGGGGTGCAAATATGAGGCATTTATTTTAAATATCCAAACGGGGGGATAATGATGAATTTTGAATGATGAATGATGAATGTTGAATTAGGAGTTTTTAATTCAAAACTTAAAACTCTTTCCCACACCCTAACAATAAAGGAAACCAACGCACAATGTCTTGTTGATTGATTATTAGTTATTGGTTGACTACTTGATTCGTTGTGGTTATGGTTTGAATTTAATATTCAACACTCATAACTCATAACTCATAACTCATAACGC
>JBILPP010000179.1:0-4268 GCA_044373765.1 Bacteroidia bacterium | reverse complement strand
GCAAAAGCAGTGCCAGTTAATAAAATTAACAAAAGAATCTTTTTCATCATTGGTCTATTTAATTAATGATTAGAATTGTTGTCCAATTAAGAAGTGGAAATTACCACGGTTATATTGGCCATCAACAGAGTATGTTGGTGCATCAAATCCATAACCATAATCTAATCCAATCATACCAAACATTGGTAAGAATATACGCACACCTGCACCTACTGAGCGATAAATTTGAAATGGGTTGTAATCTTTAAACTTCAACCACGCGCCACCTGCTTCTGCAAATAAAAGCGGGAATACTGTTGCTTGTGGATTTAAAGATATAGGGTAACGTAATTCAAAGGTATACCTGTTGTAAATAGTTCCACCCTCACGTACTTGTTGCTCAATTGTTCCAAGTGCAGTGTTGTATCTTTCACTCTTGATAGGTGTTAAAGAGTTGTCTTGATATCCTCTTAGGGCTACTAATTCGCGGCCATCTAAATTCCAACCCATTAAGCCTGCTCCACCTACCCAAAAACGCTCAAATGGTGTCATCCCAACTTCGGGGTTGTATGAGCCAATAAATCCGAAATTTGCACGACTCATGATTACTAGCTTACCAACAATTGGGGTAAAGAAAGTTGCATCAAATTTCCACTTATGAAATTCAAGTAACCGATATCTTTTTGCTGGATCTAATGTTTTATAATCAACGCCATTAAATGCCGAATATGGTGGTGTAGCTTGTATAGATAATGAAATATTTGAACCACTACTTGGATAGATGGTTTGATTTGTTGAATTACGAGATAACACAAAACGTAAACTGAAACTATTCGAGATGCCTTCTGGCACGCTGGCTATGTAACTTTTTCCATACACATCATACATGTTATTGTAGCGCTGCATATTTAAAGAGTATTGTGCCACGAAATAATCATCAGGCCATTTTAAACGTTTAGCAATACCTATACTCGCACCAGTTGTAAATAGGGCTGAGCGCAATGCCTCGCCTTTGCGATAACCATTACTTTGTACCGAATGGAAAATAGATACTGTTAATGCATTTGGTTTTTTACCTCCCAACCAAGGCTCGGTAAACGATGCGCTATATGATTGAAAGAAGGTGCCATTACTTTGCGCACGCAAACTAAGGCGTTGTCCATCACCACTAGGGACAGGAGTCCATGCTTTAGAGTCGAACATTTTTCGGGTTGAAAAATTATTAAGTGTTAAACCTAATGTACCTACAACGCTATACATACCCCAACCTGCCGAAAGTTCAATTTGATCGTTAGGTCGTTCTTCAACTTTATATTCAATATCTACTGTACCATTTTCTGGATGTGGAACAGGATTAACGTTTAACGCTTCAGGATTAAAATAACCGACAGTGGCTAACTCGCGTAAACTACGCGTGATATCGCTGCGGCTGAATAACTGGCCTGGTTTAGTGCGCAACTCGCGTAAAATTACATGGTCGCTGGTTTTGGTATTACCTACAACCGTAACCTTATTAATTCTAGCTTGAGGACCTTCACTTATGCGTAACTCTAAGTCAATGGAGTCGCTTTCAACCAATACTTCAACAGGTTCAATTCTAAAAAATAAATATCCGTCATCCATGTACAATGTACTAATGTCTAACTCGGTTTGGCTCATGTTTAACCTAGACTCGAGGATAGCTTGATTGTATACATCACCACGTTTTATTTTCAGAATTTCGTGTAATTGTTGGCTGGTGTATTTGTTATTGCCAATAAATTTAATGTCGCGGTAATAGTATTTGGTTCCCTCGTTAAGCGTAATGTTTATGTTTATTGAGTTTTTATCGAAGCGGTAAACACTGTCTTTAATAATTTCAACATCACGATATCCTAAGGTTAGGTACTTTTCTATAATTTTCTTTTTGTCTTCTTCGTATTCACTCTCAATGTACCTTGACTTTGCTAATAGGCGTTTGCGTTCTTTTGTTTTTTTAAGCGCACTCTTCAGTTTTTTTGATGGTACGGTAGAGTTACCGTTAAATTGAATATTGTTTATTTTAATTTTTTCACCTTGGTTAACCGTTATACGAAGTTTTGATGTGTTTTTACGGGGATCATCAGGAATAATCTCAAATGTTGCGTCTGCATCTAAAAAACCTTTATCAATAAAATATTTTTTAATTTGATTACGGGTTGAGTTCAGCATATTGTCCGTGATAATCTGACCTGATTTAATGGTAAGTTCATCACGTAAATTAGTTGCTTTACTTTTACGAAGTCCCTTGATGGTAAAGTTAGATAAACGAGGTTTTTCTCTAAGAGATATTTCAAGTGAAACTTTATCATCGGTAATGTCTAGTATACTAATTTTTACATCATCAAATAACTTTTGCTTCCATAAATTATTGATTGCTTTTGTGATGTCGTCTCCCGGGATTTTAATTTTTTGGCCAATTTCTAATCCAGAAAGAACTTGTAGCACGCTTTTATCGTAGTAGCTTGTTCCACTAATCAATACACCTGTTATTTCATATGTTTTTGGGAAACTATAATCAATGTAACCCATTTTAGGTTTTGAAACGGTATTGGTGTCTTGTGCAAAAGTGGCTAATGCAACAAGTACGCTTAAAAGTATAAGAAAAATATGTTTTGATGCTTTCATTAAATGGCTAATTGCTCGCTTGTTTTACCGAAGCGCCTCTCTCTTTGTTGGAAATTAAGAATGGCCTCGTATAAATGTTCTTTGTTAAAATCAGGCCAAAGTGTATCGGTAAAATAAAATTCACTATAGGCTAATTCCCAAAGTAAAAAATTGCTAATACGGTGTTCACCACTTGTACGAATCATTAATTCTGGGTTTGGAATTCCATTCGTTGATAAATGTTGATCTATGGTTTGGTCTGTAATATCGCTAGGAAGTATTTCTCCTTCTTTTACCTTTTGTGCTATACTTTTAACAGCATTGGTAATGTCCCATTTGGCACTGTAACTAAGCGCTAGGACTAGCGTCATTCGTGTGTTATTTTGTGTTTCTTCTATCGCAGCCGATAGTTCCTTGAAGCATTTTGGTGGCAAATCACCCATGTTGCCTATTGCAAGTAAGCGGATGTTGTTTTTCATTAAGGTATTGGTTTCTTTTCTGATGGTAGAAACCAACAATTCCATTAATGCGATGACCTCTAATTGTGGGCGATTCCAGTTTTCTGTAGAAAATGCATACAGCGTTAAATATTTAACACCTAATTCGGCTGCCGCTTCAGTAGTCTCTCTAACAGATTTCACCCCATTTTGGTGTCCGAAAATACGAAACTTACCCTTCTCTTTAGCCCAACGGCCGTTACCGTCCATAATAATGGCAATGTGTTCCGGCAATCTCTGCGCGTCAATCTTACTTTTGAGGCTCATTTTAGGTTTAAAAAATATAAGGTAGCGAATTTAATAAAATCTCGCACACTTAATACGTGTAAATATGCGATAAGTTACACTAATATTGGCAACAAAGTAAAAATCGTTAAAATCAGGGTTTCCCCTTTGGTAACCAGCTTTGTTAATAAAGGCACCTTCGTTCAAATTATAGGATGGATCTGCCAATGCAGCTCCAATAATGCCCTTTTCGTTCAACTGCTTGTTTGGATCAACATAGGTATTGCTTACGTCATCTAAGTAATCGGTATAGGTTTTTCTAAATCCTAAGCTTCCTTCTAGGCTCATTTTTTTATTGGGCATCCACTTTAGTCCTATGCCCATTGGCATAACCAGTGCCACGCCACTATAAGCTTTTCCTTCAGTTTGGTATTGTTGTAAATCGATCCATGTATTTTGGTAAAACCCTTGTGGGTTAAAAAATGCTGCTCCTAAACCCCAATATACATATGGCGTAAATCGTTTATCGTTTACTCCTGCACCATATTTAAAATAGTTAAATTCTATTAAGCCAGCTAACTCGGTAATATCTGTTCTAAATTTAATATTACGAGCTTTATTGTAGCTAAAGTTTTCATCGCTTCCGCTTACACGTAATTGAGTTCCAATTGCGGTTAATGCCCATGTATTGTTAAAGTTTAATCGTGCAAAAATACCCCCTGCTAATTTGGTTTCGCTAAGTATCATGTGCTGAGCTACATCACCAGTATAATTGGCTATACCAGTATGTATTCCAAATTCAACTTTCTGAGCAAAAGTTGATGTACTTATAAAAAAGAATAGCGCAGATGAAAGATATTTGAACTTCACTAATAAGTATAACGCTTAAAGTCGTGGGCATAGCATGCCAGTGTTCTGAAAAATATAAGAAATACTAAATCC
>JBILPP010000178.1:0-4273 GCA_044373765.1 Bacteroidia bacterium | reverse complement strand
TATACGCGTTTCTTTCCAATACTCGTACCATTGTTTTTGTGTACCCGGACGAACAAAAAATTGCATTTCCATTTGTTCGAACTCACGCATTCGCATGATAAATTGACGGGCTATAATTTCATTTCTAAATGCTTTACCTGTTTGTGCTATACCAAAAGGAATTTTCATTCTTCCCGATTTTTGTACATTTAAAAAATTCACAAAAATACCTTGGGCTGTTTCGGGGCGTAAATATATTTTATCAGCATCTTCGGCCATAGCACCCATTTCGGTACTAAACATTAGGTTAAATTGACGTACATCTGTCCAATTTCTAGTTCCACTTATTGGGCAAGCAATCTCATACTGCTCAATCAATGATTTAAACCCTGCCAAATCATTATCAAGCGTAACTTTATCAAGCGCGGCTTGCAGCTCTTCTGCCTTATTCGTTTTGCCTTCTTTTTCGTATTTGGTAATTTTATCTTCCAATAATTGATCCGCACGATAACGTTTTTTACTATCCTTATTGTCAATCATTGGGTCGCTAAAGCCATCAATGTGTCCGCTAGCTTTCCATGTTTTAGGATGCATAAATATTGCAGCATCAAGGCCCACTATATTTTCATGCATTTGTACCATGGCTTTCCACCAATATTGGCGCAAGTTATTTTTTAATTCAACACCATTTTGGCCGTAATCATATACCGCACCAAGTCCATCATATATTTCGCTACTGGGAAAAACAAAGCCATATTCTTTTGCATGGCTTACAACTTTTTTAAATATTTCTTCGCTCATAATCTGCCGCAAATTAAGGGCTTTAAACAGTTTTTAAAAATTAAAGATAATGAACTGCTTATCAATAAGAAAGATGGGTACTTAAAAACACACATTAGCCTTGATGCTGAAATAATAAGCCACTGATTACCGTTTATACTTAACTGCTATTAAATTGCATACCAAATAAAGTAAGATTGGTTACCGTATTAACAACAGAATACACCGAAAGGTTACAATACATTTTAACTGAGCTACTGGGCAATCGCCTTGGTATAAGGTATGCTGTTACCACAAATATTAACGACTTTAATGCTACAACTGGAGTTAAAATAAACTACACTTCAAACCAACAAGAAAATAGCCTACAAATTATACCTATAGATTTATTGTTTGAGAATAACATAAAAAAACAAAAGATTGATGTTATAAATGATGAAACCTGGCATACTATTTTATGGCCAAATAAAAGTGGTGAAATACCATTTGATGTTTTTTCTGCCTCGTTTTATTTATTAAGCAGGTATGAGGAATATGGAGACCCTAAAAGAGACCATCACGGACGATTTGAGGCGAAGAACAGTATCGCGTTTAATTATGATTTCCTGCAATTTCCTCTGGTAGATCATTGGTGTGAGATACTAAAAGAGAAGTTAAAAGCAATTAACCCAAACATAGCATTTAAACAACACCAGTTTAATGCCATTACAACTGTTGATATTGATTTTGCCTATTTATACCATGGTTTAGACACAAAAAGATGGATAGGTAAAATCATTAAATCAGCATTAAGATTTGATTTAAATGAAATACTAATTCAAATTAAATCGACCCTAAATGTTAAGTACGATCCATACAATACTTACCAATTTATTAGAAAGAGTGTACGGGGTAAATTAGGTTATTTTGTTTTGATGAGCAATAATGGGGGCCACGATAAAAATATAAAAGTTAACGGAAAAGCATTTAAAAAACTTGTAAAAGAACTCTATCAAAATTCTGATTTTATAGGAATACATCCATCCTATGCATCGAACCAAAACTTTAAGCTGATGCTTGAAGAACAGGGTAAATTAAGTGATATCATTACGCAAAAAATTGATCGAAGCCGACAACATTTTTTAAAATTAACCTTACCACAAACGTATCGTAATTTAATTAATGCCAACATAAACGAAGATTATACCATGGCCTATGCAGAGCAGATAGGCTTTAGGGCAAGTACCTGTATGCCTTATCATTTTTTCGACTTAGAGATAAATCAATTAACCAGACTGGTGTGCTACCCAACTTGTTTTATGGATACCACGGCTATTCAATACCTAAAGTATAGTGCGCAGCAAATGGAAGAAATTAATAAAAAGTTATTGAATACGACCAAAAATTACAACGGACTTTACGTAACGTTGTGGCATAATAGTACATTTGTATCACCCCACGTAAAGCGAACATTTAGTAATCTGTTAGAAAAAATTGAATTTAATTAGATTTTGTAAACACGAAGAAATAGATAAAACTAAGTGGGATGAATGCATAAAAAATGCGAACAACAGCCTAATATATGGCTACAGTTGGTATTTGGATATTGCTGCTCCCGCTTGGAATGCAATTGTTTTAGGTGATTACCACGCAGTGATGCCACTTCCCACTGTTAAAAAATATTTTACGGTAGCCTATCAGCCATTTTTTACCCAACAATTAGGTATATTTATAAGTGCAGGCTATGAATTACAAGCAGGTATTACAGAATTTTTTCAGACTATTCCAGAAGATTACAAATACATCAATGTTTGTTTAAACGAAAAAAATGATAGTGGTGCGAAAGTGAATTTTGAACTTAAAAGACGTAATAATTATTTGCTTTATCTGCATCAATCATACGAACAACTATTTAAAGGCTTTAGCGACCACAACAGACGTAATATTAATAAATCGAAAAAAAATAATTTAACAGTAAGTGATACCAATCATGAGCATGTAGTTAAATTTTACATTGATAATAAAGGAGACGACACCTCAAAAGTTAGTATAGTAGACTATGAACGTTTAAATAATTTACTTGATGAAGCTAATAAACGCGGATATGTAATTTGCAAACAAGTGAAAGATGAAACAGGAAACTGTATTGCTTGTGTAGCTTTATATGTTCATCAAAACAGAATCATTTATCAAATAGGCACGTCAAATAATACAGGTCGTGATTTAAGGGCAATGCACTTCCTATTTGACAGATTGATTAATGAATACAGCGAACAAAACATGGTCTTGGATTTTGAAGGTTCGGATATTGAAGGCATAGGTAGATTTTTTAGCGGATTTGGTGCGCTATTAGTTCCTTATCACAGATTAATAGCTAACCGCTTACCTTGGCCAATTAACCTGTTAAAAAAATAACACTATTTTTTAGGGTTATTGTATATACTTGTGTTATCAACTTAAAAATACCACAAGGTGAAATTTGCAGCTATAGACATTGGAAGTAACGCAGTTAGACTACAAATTGCACGCCTAAACGACAACCCCCTAGAACCGTTTAAAAAAGTAGAATTTGTGCGCATACCAATAAGGTTGGGCGATGATGCTTTTAACAGAGGAAAAATTAGCAAAGAAAAACGACAAATGTTTTATAAAGCTATGCAATCCTTTAAGTTAATGATGGAGGTGTTTGGCGTACACAATTACATGGCATGTGCAACCAGTGCGATGCGCGAAGCAAAAAACGGAAAAAAAATAGTTGAAAAGGTTGCCGAAGATTTTGATTTAACCATTGATATAATTGATGGTAAACGTGAGTCTGAATTGATTTTAAAATCGATTACTCGCTACCTAAAACCCGACCACAATTACTTAACAATAGATGTAGGCGGAGGAAGCACAGAGATGACTGTGATACAAAATTTAAAAGCATACGATAGTGCAAGTTTTGATGTAGGCACGGTGAGGTTATTGGACAATGCCATTAAAAAAGAAAATTGGAATGCATTAGAATCATATGTGAAGGATCACATTAAAGCAATAGAACATTCGCGTGCAATTGCTACCAGCGGTACCATAAATAAAATTGCCAATATTATAAATCCAACTTTAACTGAACCTTCTATTACCATTGATGAGTTAGATAAATTTTATCACACCATCAAAAAAATGAGCATTACAGAACTTATAGAAACTTATAAATTAAATCCGGATAGAGCTGATGTAATGGAACACTCGGCATACTTATACCTTAAAATATTAAAGTGGGCAAATATAGAGAAGCTGTTTGCACCAAGTGCAGGTTTAAAGGATGGAATATTGTATGAGCTACTAGAAAAAAGCGAGTACTAGAATAAGTCGGTTAGTTTAATATCCAACAACGCGTATAAGCCATAGGTAAGTAATGTCCAAGCTAAAAAGCTAAAAAACATATACCGTTTTATTTTCCATTTATTTTCTTCGAAAGAAGCAGCCAAAATTGTACCTACAGGAACAGATAATAAAACTGGAGTAAGAATTACGATACCTAATATTTCGT
>JBILPP010000176.1:0-4296 GCA_044373765.1 Bacteroidia bacterium | reverse complement strand
ATGCAATTAGACGAAAACTAATTGGTGTGAATGCTAATTATAAAAACGTCAAACGCAATGCGCGTTTGGCGTTTTTTGTTTTCTATCGCTCAGATACTACGCAGTAAAGGTGGAAGTGTTTTACATTAGGATTCGCCAAGGTTTTCAAATGCTTTAGTTGATGAATATTTAAATAAGTTTATTATGTCCCATTGGGATTTAATTCTTTTTCATGCAGGCCCCTATACCCTTCATATCTTTTATGACAACTTTGGCGAATACCTGAAACAAATCCGGCTGTGGTTAACATTCCCATTATAAAGTACCTTTTGGTACATTTAATAATCCACCCTAATTTGTTTACATTTGCCATTGTTAAAAATGAATAGTAAGTACATTTTAGTTGCTGTAACGATTTTGCTGTTGTTTGTAAACACAACAACGCTAGCTCAGGGGCCTATCAACGATAGTTTAACTTCAAATCCTGCTGGCTTTAGTAACGATACATCATATAGAAGTATCAAGCGTAATACAGCTGCTAAAAACGACACCTCCACTTTTGTAAAACACTCACCTAAAAAAGCAACTTTGTTATCGGCTTTTTTGCCAGGTGCTGGACAAGCCTACAATAAAAAGTATTGGAAAATGCCTATTGTTTATGCCGCAGGTGGAACAGCAGTTTATGGAATTATTTTTTACACCAAACAATACAATGATTTTAAATCGGCATACTCCGAGCGTTTATCAACGGGTAATAATGCAGCCAGTTACTACAATCAGTTTCAAACCCCAACCTTAAAAAGTTACCGCGATTATTACCGTTATTATCGCGATTTATCCTATATAGGATTGGGGGCTGTTTACATTTTACAAATTATTGATGCAACTGTTGATGCTCACTTTTTTGATTTTAAAATCACGGATGATTTGTCTTTAAACGTGCAACCTACCTATCAATTTGTGGGCTCTATGCCAAATTCTCAACTTTTATTTACGTTTAAGTTTTAAAAAAATGCGGAGAATGTGTATTTTTACTACGAATTTTAACCCGCGTAAACATTAATCCTCACAACCAACTCCAACTCAATAACAATATTATCAGATGAAAATTGCATTATTAGGCTACGGCAAAATGGGTAAAGCAGTTGAAAAAATTGCACTTGCTAAAGGTCACGAAATTGTATATAAAGTGAGCCTGGAAAATTCTTTCGATTTTATGCCCATTAGCTTGCAAAATGTTGATGTTGCAATTGACTTTAGTATGCCAGATGCTGCAGTAGAAAACATCAATAAATGTTTTGAAGCAAAGGTACCTTTAGTTATTGGCACCACGGGTTGGTATGATCAGTTTGATGCGATTAAAAGCCGCTGTTTATCTGAAGGACAAAGCATGGTTTACAGCACCAACTTTAGTGTTGGTGTAAATATCTTCTTTAAATTAAATAAATTATTAGCCAAAATGATGGCCGAACAAGAAGATTATGATGTAATGATTGAGGAAATTCATCATACCGAGAAAAAAGACCATCCAAGCGGTACGGCTTTAACTTTAGTTAATCAAATATTAGCAGAAAGTAAACTTAAAGACAGTTATAAAGGCCGATTAATTTATAATGAAAACACGCCTTCACAAAGTTTAAAACCTAACGAATTGCTTATTGAATCAAAACGTGTTGCCGATGTTACAGGCGATCATTTTGTTAAATACGAGTCGGTTATTGATGGCATTGAAATTCGCCATGTTGCCAAATCGCGTTATGGTTTTGCAAAAGGCGCATTGCTTGCAGCAGAATGGTTAATGGGTAAAAAAGGTATTTATACCATGGAAGATATTTTAAATCTTTAATTGTCCTTCTGTAATTAATTTAATCCGTTTAACAAAATATAAACAGACAATGAAGGTTTGCTCGTTATGTAAAACAAGTAAGTCATTCATCACATTAAACAAACAAACAAAACATGTACAATAAATTTTTTGCCATGCTTAATAAGCGCGAACAATACAGTTTTTGGCTAATGAGCGGCATCAACTTGTTCTTCTTTATTATCATGAGCTTTGTAAGGGGCTCATCTTTTGTTACCAATATTCTATTTTTTATATTGATACAATTAGCCATAATTGGCTACTACATTTTTGTTAATCGTTTTAAACGTAAAACCAAATCACGCGAGTGGATTGATGCGATAGCATTTGCAGTAGTTGCGGCTACTTTAATTCGTACGTTCTTTATTGAAGCATATACCATACCTACCTCATCAATGGAAAAATCATTATTGGTTGGTGATTTCTTGTTTGTAAGTAAAGTAAATTACGGGGCTCGTGCACCTATTACTCCTGTTAGTTTTCCATTTGCCCACAATACGATGCCGATAGTGGGTGGTAACTCCTACATCGAGTGGCCCAATATGCCATACATGCGTTTGCCTGGTTTTCAAAAAATTAAAAATAATGACGTAGTGGTATTTAACTATCCGGCCGAAGACGGCCGACCTTTAGACAAAAAAGAAAATTACATCAAACGTTGTTTAGGTATTGCAGGTGACAGCTTAGCTGTAATTAATCAGCAAGTCTTTATTAATGGTGTAGCAGCAGAAAATCCACCTAAAATGCAGTTTAAATACTTCGTACAAACAGATGGTTCGTTTGATGAAAAGGTTGCTAAACGTAATGATATTACCGAGGGAGGTCGTGTAAGCGATCAAGGTGATTTTGAATTGTTGTTAACTAAAAATGCCAAAGAAGATTTATTGCAACAAAGTTGGGTAAAGAAAGTAGAAAATACTTTACAAGCCAAAGGTGCAGGAGCTGCATATATCTTCCCATTTAAAGAAAATTGGGGTTGGAATGTAGATAATTTTGGTGCCGTATACATACCCAAAGAAGGCGATTTAATTAAATTAGATACCATGACTTACTTTATTTATGAACGTGCAATTAAGGTTTATGAAAATAACCCTACACTTGAAATGAAAGACAATAAAGTATATTTAGAAGGGAAAGAAATTACTTCTTATACGTTTAAGCAAAACTATTATTTTATGATGGGTGATAACCGCCACAACTCTGCCGATTCGCGCTTTTGGGGTTTTGTACCCGAAGACCATATTGTGGGTAAGGCATTATTTACTTGGATGAGTTTAGACCCAAATGAAACCAATATTTTCAAGAAAATTCGTTGGAACAGAATTTTTAGAGGGATTAATTAATTACTTCGATTTAATATTAATAAGCCGCTTTCAATAACTTGTGAGCGGCTTTTTTGTGTTATACAATTTTTAAGGTTTCTAATTGCTTCAGCAATGTTTCGCTTACTTTAATTTCACCTGTGGTAAGTTTGTTAAAGTTGGTAATGGGTGCCTGCAAATGGTGTTGTAACGGAGCCAAATCAATTGTGCTAAATAATCCGCTAGCATTTACCAATGCTTGCGCAACATTGTATTGCGGTAACATTTTTCCGTCATCAATCTTAATGCATACGCCTAGTTTTTGCTTGGTAAATGTCATGCAGAAAATACCCTCGGCACCTGTTTTTCCTATAATTTCAGGAGCAGTAATTTGCATCAAGTCGGTGCAATATCTTTTGCTTCCTGCCACCATAAAAGGATATTCACTAACTGCTTTAACTACAACCTCACAAGCTGCTTTTACAGCATGAGGTAAATGGTTGATAGTTATTAAGTTTTTATAAGCAATGGCTTGGTTTTTTATCGGCACACTAAAAATAGGGGCACTGCAACCATCTAATGCAGTAATCATTTGTTCTTCGGGAAATTCATACATTAATGCACAAACGGCTTTAATTGCTTTTTGCAGTGGGTGGTTTGGGTTGATGTAATCTTCGGTTGGCCAATTCATCAATACACAAGTAGCCAACATGCCAGCATGTTTACCGCTGCAATTGTTATGAATGTGATGCGGCTTAACATCAGCTTTTATTAATTCATTGGCATCTTTTTTACTGCTTGGGTATTGAGGTCCACAATTTAAATTATCTGGGCTCAATCCAATTTTTTGTAAGATGTCATTCACTACGCGTAAGTGTTCGCTTTCTCCATTATGTGAGCCACACATTACGGCAATTTCTTCTAAAGTAAAGTTGAATTTTTCGATTCCACCATTCACGATAAGTGGAATTACCTGAAGCAGTTTCATGGCACTTCTTGGGTAACACAATTGTTCTGTATCACCCACGCTAAATACGATTTCATTCTGTTGGTTAACAATACAAACTACACCTCGGTGAAAGCTCTCTAATAAACCACCTCTGTATACTTCAACTAAAATTGGATTCATAAATTACAAATGTAAAAGTTATA
>JBILPP010000177.1:0-4296 GCA_044373765.1 Bacteroidia bacterium | reverse complement strand
CTTAGACCATGTATTGTTGCATGGCCCTCCGGGTTTAGGTAAAACCACATTATCATACATTATTGCGCAAGAGTTGGGCAGCAATATAAAAACCACATCAGGACCTGTATTAGAAAAACCGGGTGATCTGGCGGGTTTACTTACCAACCTAGAAAAGGGTGATGTACTTTTTATTGATGAAATACACCGTTTGAGTCCAGTTGTGGAAGAGTTTTTATACTCGGCCATGGAGGATTATCGCATCGATATCATGATTGACTCGGGACCAAATGCAAGAAGTATTCAGTTAGAAATTAATCCGTTTACTTTAATTGGAGCTACCACCCGTTCGGGATTGCTTACCTCTCCCCTTCGTGCGCGTTTTGGTATTAATTCACGATTAGAGTATTATGATAGGGCTTTAATGAAGACCATCATTACCCGTTCATCTCAAATCATTAATACCCCAATACACTCCGAAGCAGCAGATGAAATTGCAAGAAGAAGCCGAGGAACACCACGTATTGGTAATGCTTTACTTCGCAGGACTCGAGATTTTGCTCAAATTAAAGGTGATGGTGTTATTACATTAGAAATTGCCAAATATGCACTTAATGCTTTAAACGTTGATTCGGAAGGATTAGACGAAATGGACAATAAGATACTGCGCACCATTATAGAAAAGTTTAAAGGTGGACCAGTTGGTATTAGCACCATTGCAACTGCAATTGGCGAAGAAGGCGGAACAATAGAAGAGGTTTACGAGCCCTATTTAATTCAAGAAGGATTTATGACACGTACACCACGCGGAAGAGAAGTAACTGAAAAAGCATACAAACATTTCGGTGCATTTCCTGGTCACGCAAAAAATTCTTTGTTTTAGTTTAATTGAAACACTATAGGTAAGCGCATGCGTATAGCCTTGGGTGCACCATTTTGAATGGCGGGCTTCCATCTAGGCATACTTTCTACTACCCTTATGGCTTCTTCATCGCAGCCAAAACCAATACCTTGTTCTACTTCAATATTTGCCACATTACCTTTCAAATCCACATCAAAAGCTACAACTACACGTCCTGTAACTTGTGCTGATTTTGCTCTATCAGGATAAGAAATGTTGTTTTGTAAATAAACCATTAACTCACCCTCGCCATTATTAAAAACAGGCATGTTTTCTTCAATTTGAATGGCTGATGTTGATGGGTTTGCATTACTTGTTATTCTACCTGGCAAACCACTTAATGGATTAAATCCATTACCAAGAATTTTATTACTAAGGCTGTTTGATGAATAGGTTGCTGCAACCACAGTATTTACATTATTTTGAACCACTTTTTTATCGGTGGTAATTTGATATGATTCGTTTGATGAAGGGCTGCTAATTGAAGGAACAGATTGTTGAAGTGGTATGTCCAAAACAGGTATTTCAATTTCTGTTTCAACCCAATTAACGATATCATCAATGGGTTTTGATATCTTGAGGGGCTTACCCTGATTGGTAATTAATGAGATAATAACTATTAAAAGGAAAGCGGATAAAACAATAAACACCGATCGGGTAATAGTAACATGGTACTGTTTACGAATTTGATAAGCACCATAAGCTTTGTTGCGATTAGCAAAAACAACTTCATCTAAATTGTTTGTTGCGGTTAGTAAATGAAGCATGATAGTTTAGTTTATTTATCATACTAACTTATAAACTACTTTAAAAAGTGTTTAGAAATGATAAGCTTACTAAAAACTTACAATTCACTAATAATTACATTGTTTTGTTTACGAACACCTTTTTCGGTATGCATTACGGTACAAGCTTCTATTGTTGGATCGTGTTCAAAAAATAATATGTAACTATTATCCGCAGCTTCTTTTAATACTGCCTCTTTTTCGCTCATGGCATTTAGCGGACGAACATCATAACCCATTACGTATGGTATAGGTAAATGCGCCTGTGTAGGAACCAAATCAGCCATGTACATAATGGTATATCCTTTATATTTTATAATAGGATGAACCATTCCGTTGGTATGGCCATAAGTATATTTAAATGAAATATTCGGGTTAACAACCGTTGCTTCATTAATAAAATTAAGTTGTCCGGTTTGTTCTATTGGTATGATATTATCTTTTAAAAATGAAGCTTTCTCACGTGCATTCGGTTTTTGTGATTCATACCATTGCTCTTCGCCCACCCAATAATTTGCATTTTTGAAAGCCGCTTCAAAATCGGTTCTGTCTTTATTCCAATTGATACTACCACCGCAATGATCAAAATGTAAATGAGTTAGCACCATATCGGTAATATCAGAACTAGAGAAGCCAATTTTATTTAAAGATTTCTCCAAGCTGGCATCACCATGCAAATAGTAATGCGAGAAAAACTTTTCATCTTGTTTGTTACCAATACCATTATCTATTAAAATAAGTTGATTACCGTCTTCTATCAATAAACAGCGCATAGCCAAACTAATCATGTTGTTTTCATCAGCCGGATTTAGTTTGTTCCAAATTGTTTTCGGCACAACACCAAACATGGCTCCGCCATCAAGTTTAAAGAGACCCGTATCAACTGTATGTAATTTCATAAAAGGAATGGTATTTAGTGTATCACAAGGTAGTAAATATATCCGTAATTAGCCTATGGTAGCTATTACCTTTAACTCAATTGCAATTGGTGTTGGCAAACAATTAATTTCAATGGTGGTTCGGCAAGGAGGATTCTCTGCAAAATACTCAGCCCAAAGTTTATTGTATATCGCAAAATCATCTTTCATATTGGTTAAGAAAACGGTTACGTCTACCATATTATTCCAGCTGCTTCCGCTTGCCTCCAATATCAATTTAATATTGTTAAATACACTGCGGCACTGCGCTTCTATGTTATAAGAAACAATTTCACCCTGCTCGTTTAATTCAACCCCAGGAATTTTTTTGGTACCACGCTCTCTTGGACCAACTCCAGATAAAAACAGTAAGTTACCTACACGTTTTGCATGGGGATATAAACCAACAGGTTCTGGTGCTTTATTAGCATTTATTGATATGTTTTGATTATCCATGAATTTCGTTTTGCTGCAAATTAAGTGAATTATTTGAGATGTATAACCTACACTCATTTCCTTCTTTTATATCTCAACCTTAAATCCTATTATTGAAATTACTTGTATAACCTAACCATGCTAAAACAAATAAATAAGCCTCTACTTGTTATTGTGTTTTTTTTACTGAGCAATTCTTCAATCGCAAATCAGTTTTTAACATACTTAAATGAAGGCAAATGGGCATCAGCAAAAATGTGGTTGCTAGACAATAGATCTATTTTAAGTAAGCCAATTTATTTCAGCAACCATATACAGCTTTGTAGCATTTTAAATGAGCAAGAACTTAGCAAGTCATATACCGACTCAATGGCTGTTTTACCCGAACTGGCAACAAACGATGTAGCTAATGCCTATTATAACTTAGGATTATCTAGGTATTACCATTACCATAAAAAAAATCAAAAGGCATTATTATATGCCAAAGAAGCATTACGTGCAGCGCTAGAAACTACAGATGTATTTTTACATAGCACAGCATACTTACAACTAGGATTAGCTTTAAGAGGCAATAAGCACGTAAACAAACAGATATTAGCTGAACGTTTTGTAAATGCGGAGCGAGCAATACATTTAGCATCAACCTTACCAGATGATTTTTACTTTTACAAAGCCAAAATATACCAATTGGCGGCTTTAATTTGGATGGATGAATTTGAGAAAAACCCACGTGATATTTTAGCACAAAAAAAAGTTGAAACCTATCTTGTCAAATCCAACAACATTATATTATCCAAACATAAAAAACACCCACAATTAGCTCATAATCTTGCCATATTGGGTTACATGAGATCAACAACGAATATTGATTTATCTGTAGCTTATTGTAAAGAGGCCGAAAGTATACTATCTGACATAAACGATGGCGGTTACGGCATATTGATAAATCTTTCAAATACTATTTATCATTTATTGGATAAATCGTATGAAATAAAATATAATGAAACCCAAGACATAGACTATTTAAATAGGGCTTTGGTATGGGCTAAACAAAATTTATGGTTAGATAATTACAAATTAAAGTACGAAGGTTTTTATTACTATAGGAGATATAATAACCAAGAAAATCCTCCTGTAGAGAAACGTATTACTGAGTTATATATTAAATTGTATAACCATACCAAAAACAAAAACTACCTAAGTTTTGCTTTAAAGTATGCTGAATTAATGAGGCACAAACCCATAACACAAATTGGAGTAAATCAACGCTTGTATGCAT
>JBILPP010000175.1:0-4339 GCA_044373765.1 Bacteroidia bacterium | reverse complement strand
TTATCTATAGCCATTCTTATTCAGTTTTATACCATGTGGGGCGTGTACTCGGCTTTAGCTTTCGATTTTCACAACAACATAACCGCTGCCATGCTAGTACCATGGGTTATGGTATTTGCACAACAGAGGAAATTTAAGCCATTACTTGTATGTTGGGCACTAATATTATTGAGTAAAGAAAATATGGCCTTGTATGGCGTATTTGTATGTTTGGGATTGGCTTTGCATTATTTTAAAGATAAACCACTTCGCAATTTATTCTTGCTATTAACAGCCGCATCAGCAATATATTTTGTGTTGGTAGTTAAAATTTTTATTCCTTCGTTTCAACAACCCGGTGCAGGTTATTTATACGATAGTATGTACAAATCATTGGGTACTACACCTAAAGAGATATTAGGTAACGTAATAAATAAACCAGGTTACTTATTTAGTTTATTATTCGAGAATTATTCTGGCGAATCATTATTTAACGGCATTAAATCAGAGTTGCACTTTTCTGTACTCATAAGTGGCGGTATTTTTATGTTATATAAGCCTCAATTTTTAGTGATGCTGATTCCAATTTACGCGCAAAAATTATTTAATACCGATGCAGCGCGTTGGGGCATTAACTACCATTACAGCGTTGAGTTTGTGCCTGTAATTACTGCTTGCACTGCGGTGTTTATTGCATCAATTAATACAGCAGAAAAATACAAATATTACATAGGTTTTGTTATGGCATTATGCACATCATATTACACCATAAGTAAAATGGATAACCGTGTATCTATCTGGTATGACAAGCTAAATACTCGCTTCTACACCGCTGATCATTACAACAATAATGAAACAGTAAAAACAATTAGAACTGAACTACACGCGTTACCAATTGATATTGATGATGCCATCAGTGCTCAGAATAATTTAGTACCACATTTGGCAAACAGATCCTATATATACTTATATCCACAAAGCGGCAAAGCCAGCCACATAGTTATAGCTCCTAAAACTAATTTGTATCCATTAAAAGATTCGGCATACGCAAGCATTTTTGATACCCTTAAAATAAGTAAATCTTGGCAAAACGTTACACCCAATAACAAAGAGGTTTTCTTGTTTAAGCGAATTAAATAAATAATACCGCATCAATAAAATATACTAAATATAGGTTGTGTAATAACAGATTAAACTGGCAGAATAACCAATTGCTTAATCGTTAACGAAAGTGCTTTTTAAGAAGCAATAAACTAACCTAATAATTTATAAATACCTTCTATACTTATTGTAGTAAAACAACTTTTTCCACTTGGTGAAAGTTTGTTTTCTGTACAAGCAAAAAGTTCATCAACCAAAGTATTCATCTCTTCAACACTAAGTCTTGTGCCAGATTTTACCGATGCACGTTGGGCTAAAATCCGTGCTATATTCTGATGTTTTGTGCTACCTGATTGTTTTTTGTAATTTTCTAAAACTTCATCCACTAAATGTTGTTCGTTGTAGTGGTTTAATTCTGCCGGAACACCGTTAATAGAAAATGTATTTCCTCCTAAATCATTCACATCAAAACCCAACGCCCTGATATCAGCCAATAAATCGTTTAACAACATGGCATCTGCAGCATTTAAAGTAATGATTTTAGGAAACAACTTTTGTTGGGTGGCCATGGGTTGGTTAACTAATGCTTGCATGTATTTTTCATACAATACCCGCTCGTGAGCAGCTTGCATATCAATAAGCATTACCCCGCTTTTTATTTGTGATAAAATAAAAGCTCCGTGTATTTGCGTAAAATGCCTGGCCGAGTTTTGCTCCTCTTCCAACGCAAGCTCATCAAGCGTTTTGTTAAATCGTTTTGGCCCAACATCGCCAATGGTATCTTTCTTTTCTAAAATACCAAAAAGCTCTTGCCAATCTTTATTTTGGGTACGATTAACTGTAAAAGAATCTCTGTTGCTATTAAACCCAACACCTGTATTAGGGTTTGAAACATGAGGTGATTCTGAGTTGGGCTGATAGTTAATAGGCGTTTGTGTTGGCGTAAAACGAGAACCTAAATTTAAAAAGGAATCATCATTGGAAGGAACGTAAGTTGGTACATGGTAATGTTCCCCTATCGCCTTTTTACAAACAGCGCGCAGTATTTGGTACAACGAGCGTTCGTCTTCAAACTTAATCTCTGTTTTAGTAGGATGTACGTTTACATCAATTTGCGTAGGATCAATATCAATACAAATTACATAAAACGGAAACTGCTCTTTACTAATCAAGTTTTCGTAGCAACTCATTACCGCGTGGTTTAGATATGCATCTTTAATAAACCTATTGTTTACAAAAAAGAACTGCTCTCCACGTGTTTTTTTCGCATGTTCAGGCTTTCCAACATAACCCTTAATGGTGGCTATGGTTGTTTCTTCGTATGCAGTTAATAGATGGTCGCCATTTTTATAACCAAAAACTTGTTCAATACGCTCAGGCAAATCAGCACCACGAAGGTTGTATACTTCCTCGTTGTTATTATGCAGGGTAAAAGAAATTTCTGGGTGAGCCAAAGCTGCCCGAGTAAACTCATCAAAAATATGGCGCGTTTCTACTGGGTTTGATTTTAAGAAATTTCTGCGAGCGGGAATATTATAAAACAAGTTTTTAACCACAACACTCGTTCCTTGATTGCAAGCAACTCCTTCTTGCTTTTTAACTTCACTACCCTCTATTAAAATGAACGTTCCAATAGCATCTTGAGCATTTTTAGTTTTTAATTCAACCTGAGCTACGCTGGCTACACTGGCCAAGGCCTCACCCCTAAAACCATTTGTTTTTATGTGGTATATATCTTCGGTTTGGGCTATTTTACTGGTGGCATGGCGCTCCCAACACATGCGTGCATCGGTGGGGCTCATCCCTTTTCCGTTGTCAATTACCTGAATCAATACTTTACCGCCTTCCTTAATCATTAACTGGATAAGGGTAGCTTCTGCATCAATTGCATTATCAAGTAACTCTTTAACCACAGAGGCTGGACGCTGAATAACCTCACCAGCTGCAATTTGATTGGCTACATGCTCGGGTAATAATTTTATTACATCACTCATAACTTAAATACGCCTGCAAAGTACGAAACAAAATGCAGTGTTAATATGTACGTATAAAACTTAGTTTGTAAAAGCACTAAAAACAAATGAATTTTAACGTTTTTTGTCGTTGATAGTGGTAGGCTATTATTTAGCAGAAAACATGAATAGAATTATAATTTTACTTTGGACCATCTTGTTACCCATTTTGGGTTGGGCACAAAACGGTATAATAAACTGGAATAAAAGTAATCCTTGGGTTGATTCAGTATATAATACATTAACCGATGACGAACGCATTGCACAACTTTTCATGGTTGATGCATGGACCATGCGCGATACGGCCCATTTCAATTATATAGAATCGTTGGTACGTGATTATAAAATTGGGGGTTTGATTTTTTTTAAAGGTACTCCATACAAACAAGCCACACTAACTAACAATTTCCAGAGTAAAAGTAAAGTTCCATTATTGGTTGGTATTGATGGAGAGTGGGGATTAAGTATGCGTTTAGATAGCACCCCTGTTTATCCCCGTCAGATGGTTTTGGGTGCAAGTGCAAATCCTGATTTAGTTTACGAAATGGGATTAAGTATTGGTTCGCAATGCAAGCGCATGGGCATACATTTTAACTTTGCACCTGATGTTGATGTGAACAACAATGCCAATAATCCAGTAATTAACGACCGCTCTTTTGGCGAGAATAAATACACTGTAGCCAAACTTGGCACTGCTTATGCCAAGGGGTTACAAGACATGCACATCATTGCTTCCGCAAAACATTTTCCGGGCCATGGTGATACAGAAACAGATTCTCATTACGGCTTACCTGTTATTAAAGCAAACAGAAAACGCTTAGACTCTCTAGAACTATATCCTTTTAAAAAGTTGATAGATGAAAACGTGATGAGTGTAATGGTTGCCCATTTAAACATACCTGCGCTTGATACCAGCAATACACCTTCTTCATTGTCAAAACCCATTATTACCGACTTGCTTAGAAATGAAATGGGATTTGAAGGGATAATAATTACCGATGCTTTAAACATGAAAGGTGTAGCAGATTTATACCCTCCGGGCGAGGTTGCTGCACGTGCCTTATTAGCAGGTAACGATATTTTATTATTTGTAGAAAATGTACCTGCAAGTATGAATAAGATAAAAGAGCATTTACTAGATAGCTCTTTAACCTGGGCACAAATTGAAAAAAGTTGTAGGCGCGTATTGATGGCAAAATATTGGGCAGGATTAAACAAATACGAGCCAATTGAATTAACCAACTTAA
>JBILPP010000174.1:0-4355 GCA_044373765.1 Bacteroidia bacterium | reverse complement strand
AATATGGCAATAAAACATAAACCATGTGTAAACGTGGGTAACTAAATACCAATAAGTAGCCTGATGGTGTATTTTTGTTTAGTCAAGATGAAAAAGGCCAAGCAAAACATAATCAGCACAGTAAGTAACGAACCAAAGGATTTTGAGCGTGAAGAACCAATAGAAATACCCGTTTCGAAAGGAACGAAAAAAAAAGCCGAACCAGTTTCTGGTAAATTGACTTTGTTAAAAGATGAGCGGTTTGTGAAAATTACTGGTTTGGTTTTCCTCCTTACCTCCGTTTTTATGGCTTTTGCTTTCGGTTCTTTTCTTTTTAGCTGGCAATACGATCAAAATATTGCCAAAGGCCTTGGATGGAATGTGTTTTTGCAAAATGATCCTGATGCTGCAGAAAATATTTTAGGTAAGCTGGGCGCATGGGTAGCCTACATTTTTATGTATAAAGGTTTTGGCATTGCTTCTTTTGCGTTTGTTTTAATATTTGGGTTGATTGGTATTGAACTCTTAACCGACACAACACCTTTACCTATTGGTAAAACAATCAGGTATAGTTTTTTTGGTGTGGTGTGGTTATCTGTAACATTGGGCTTAATTTTTACTGATGTTTGGCAGATTTTAGGTGGTGCATTTGGCCACTTTGGTTATTTGTACTTAAAAGGATTGATAGGGACAGCAGGTGCTGCACTAAGTTTAATATTTTATTTGCTGGTATTTTTAGTGGTGGTATTTAATATCAAATTTTATCAACCCAAACCCAAAGTTGAAGCGACCATACCCGAACAAGTTGATGAACCCGAAAACTTAGGAAATATTACACTGAGTAGTGCAGCCATAGCAGCACAAGAAGCAGAAGCAGAGCCATTAAACCCGGATGATTTTATATTAACCGTTAAAGAAAATATTGTTGAACCTATAGTTACACCTCAACCCGAATACAATCCAGCAATTGAAGAGGAACCTAATGAGATGGAGCTGATTGTTGAACCTATAGAAGAGGAGGAAGAGAACAATATTCCAATTGTGCCAATTATTGCAGCAGGCACATTAGCCAGCACCCTCATTTATGCAGCCGAAAATGAATTGCCTTCAAGCGCAGTATTAACTACAGACAGCGGTTTAGTTTTAGAAGTACAAGAAACGCCAGAAGAAGATGAAGAAGTGTTAGATAAGCCCGAGTATGGTGGAATAGATACGGAGTACGATCCAACTTTAGATTATAGCAATTACCAATTTCCAACTTTAGATTTACTAAATGATTATGGTGGCGAAAGCAAATCGACTGTGGAAGCAGCCGAGTTGCAGATAAAAACCAAAATGATTGAAGATACCTTAAAAAATTACAATATCGGTATCAAAAAAATATCGGCAACTATTGGCCCCACTGTTACACTATACGAAATAGTACCACAAGATGGTGTGCGTATTGCTAAAATTAAAAACCTAGAAGATGATATTGCCTTAAGTTTAGCAGCTTTAGGTATTCGTATTATTGCTCCAATTCCAGGACGTGGCACCATTGGTATTGAAGTGCCAAATGAAAAACCTGCTATGGTAAGCATGCGCAGTGCTTTAAGTAGTGCACGTTTTCAAAATGCAGATATGGATTTACCCATTGCATTTGGTAAAAATATTCAGAATGAAGTATTTGTAGCTGACTTAGCTAAAATGCCCCACCTACTTATGGCTGGTGCTACCGGTCAAGGTAAATCGGTTGGTTTAAATGCCATCTTGGTTTCGTTGTTGTATAAAAAACACCCATCGCAAATAAAGTTTGTATTGGTAGATCCTAAAAAAGTGGAGTTAAGCATATACAAAACCATCGAACGACATTTCTTAGCTAAAATACCTGGTGATGCCGATGCCATCATTACCGATACCAAATTGGTTGTAAATACACTTAACTCCCTATGTGTTGAAATGGACAGCCGCTACGATTTGTTAAAAGATGCACAAGTACGTAACCTAAAAGAATACAACGCCAAGTTTGTTAGTCGTAGGTTGGTTCCAACTGATAAAATTCCACATCGGTTTTTGCCATACATTGTTGTAGTAATTGATGAAGTTGCTGATTTAATGATGACGGCTGGTAAAGAAGTAGAAATGCCTATTGCACGTTTGGCTCAATTGGCACGTGCCATTGGTATACATTTAATTTTGGCCACACAACGTCCATCTGTAAATGTAATTACGGGTATGATCAAGGCAAACTTTCCAGCACGTGTGGCTTTCCGTGTATCTCAAAAAACCGACTCGCGTACTATTTTAGATGCGAACGGTGCCGATCAATTAATTGGTAAAGGCGATATGCTTTATACAGTGGGTAACGATTTGGTGCGTTTGCAATGCGCCTTTGTAGATACACCTGAAGTAGATAGAATAGCAAATTTTATTGGCGATCAGCCGGGTAGAGAACCGTACATTTTACCCGAAGTTAAAATGGATGAAGATGGTGAAAATGGCCCTGCAGAATTTGATCCTCGTGAGCGGGACAGTTTGTTTGAAGAGGCTGCACAAATTATTGTGCAACACCAGCAAGGATCAACATCATTGTTGCAACGCAAGTTAAACCTTGGTTACAATCGTGCAGGCCGATTAATCGATCAGTTAGAACGAGCAGGTATTGTTGGTCCGTTTAAAGGCAGTAAAGCCCGTGAAGTATTGGTAAGCGATATCATGCAGTTAGAAGACAGGCTTGCCACGATACGTGAAAAGGGATAAACCCTTTATGCTATAACTTTTGGGCGTGCCCTCCAAAGGAATTATGGCTATATGTACAGTACAAATTATGCTTTTAATCTTACATTCATTTTTATTACGAATACATTTTTTGGGTTATAAGTAAATTTAAAGTTTTGCCTTCTTATTTGCCTACAAGTTACTGTTTCAATTTTTTTGATATGTAATACTTAGGCGACCCCATCTGGGTCGAACCAGCCTGTTATTAAATCTGACATTTCAAATTGATTGGAGTTCATTCGATTTCAAAATTTTTAGTTTCTAAATATAGAAACTATTCTTATATTCGTATCGTATAACCTTTTAACCTTGTATGAGATATTTTGAAACGATATTCCTTGATGAAGCAGATGAATTTATCGCTAAGCTTGATTTAAAAACGATTAAGAAGATGCTATACAACATTGACTTAGCCGAACAAACAAATGATCCGAGACTTTTCAAAAAATTACAGGGTGATATTTGGGAATTTAGAACTAAGTATGCTGGAATGCAGATAAGACTGCTGGCCTTTTGGGATAAAACAGAAAGTAAAGATACGCTTGTTGTTGCAACTCATGGTTTTATCAAAAAGGTTGATAAAATCCCTGCTAATGAAATACAGCGTGCAATAAAATTAAGAGAAAGATACTTCGATAATAAATAGTAGAATTATGACCACTAAAAAAATAAAAATACAAACACTTGCCGATATGAAGGATAAGTACATCGGTAAAATAGGATCGAATGAACGCGATAGTTATGAGTACGAACTTAGAATGGATGTGTTAGGAAAGATGATAAAAGCAGCAAGGCAGGAGCGAAATTTAACTCAAGAAGAATTGGGTAAGTTGGTTGGAGTACAAAAGGCCCAAATTTCCAAATTGGAATCGAGTGCGAATAGTGCCACCATTGCTACTGTTTTAAAAGTATTTAAAGCGTTAAAAGCAGAGATTCATTTTAATGTGAAGTTGGAAGGTCACTTTGTTGAATTGGTATAAGAATAGTTCAACTCTTCCAAACATCACCCCATAAAAAAGCCCCCAATGTTATTGGAGGCTTTTTAAAAGTTATAACTAAAAAAATTAGTGAGTTGATAAGTAACTTGCAATACCTTCTGCAGTATCTTTCAAGCCATCTTTTCCTTTGTTCCAATCAGCAGGACAAACCTCACCGTTTTCTTCAAAGTATTGTAAGGCATCAACCATACGTAATGTTTCGTCAACACTACGGCCTAAAGGTAAATCGTTAACTACTTGGTGGCGCACAATACCGTTTTTGTCTATTAAAAATAAACCGCGGTAAGCTACACTGTCTTCGCCTTGGTTGCCAATCCATAACATATCACCGTTGTCATCGTAATTGTAATGGCCTGCCAATACACCATAGTTTAATGCGATGGTTTTGTTTACATCAGCCACCAAAGGATATTTTACACCTTGAATACCGCCATCGTTTTGTGGGGTATTTAACCAAGCCCAATGGCTAAATTTAGAATCGATTGAGCAACCTATTACTGCTACATTGCGGGCTTCAAATTCTTCCATTCTGCGTTGGAAAGCAATAATTTCTGTAGGGCAAACAAAAGTGAAATCTAACGGGTAAAAGAAAAATACCACGTGTTTTTTACCAATAAATTG
>JBILPP010000173.1:0-4371 GCA_044373765.1 Bacteroidia bacterium | reverse complement strand
ATAGGCGACATACCTAAATTACCACGAATCATTAAAAAGGTGATTGCCCCAACAACTATGAAAACAATTGGCGCTAACCATGCTTTTACTGGTAGCCCTAACTCTTTTAATTTAAGGGGTAAATGAGTGTATGTAATTTTAACTAAAAAGGTGGTTAACAAACCAAAGAATATAATTTTACTATAAGATATACCGCTGCTAAAACTAAACATCTCTTTAGGAAATTTAGCAAAAGAGGATGCATAAGCATTAAGTTTTTGCCCCCAAAACGCATATAGTTCAGCATCAATAATGGTAAGTAATGCAACAGCTAGTATCACCGTAATGTTGTAAAAAGTAAATACATAATCAACCCATTTTACTTTTACGTATTGGGCTATTAACCACAATAAGAACGGAAAAACACTAAGATAAGCAGCCGTTGATAAATCTAACCGCAACCCATGCACAAAAGACATGGCCAACTCATTAAATGGAATAGATGAAGCAATTTTACGATTAAACAGAATGAACAAAAATCGCATCAAAGCGAACATCACCATCCAAAAGCCTATGTATCTTGCAAAAAACTCAATGTATTTTTTCAATCTTATTATTTTATTATGATTATTCTGACTTCAATTAAATTTGGGCTATTGCATTTAATAGTGCCCTTTAATTAGGTTGTATTGGCATTTACCCATGCATTATTTTAGTTGTAATTTAAAATTTAAGCGACAGGTTTAATGAATTCTAACTTACATCATTCCTAATTTAACTTAAAAGTTGCCGTTATTTAACACCACGTTTATTAAGTTGTTTTTGATACTTACGTGCGTTTTTTTGATGCTGTGCAAAATTAACTGCAAAGTTATGGTAACCACTAAAATCTTCCTTGGCACAAAAGTAAATAAACTTATGCTCTTTAAAATTTAAAACTGCATCAAGCGCTGCTTTGCCTGGTACACAAATTGGCCCAGGGGGTAAACCCTTATTTTGGTATGTATTGTAAGGCGATTGGATATTCAACATATCTCCTGCCACCCGTTTAATTGAATTATCGTTCATGGCGAAAATGATGGTTGGATCGGCTTGCAAAGTCATTCCCAAACGCAACCTATTCATATAAGCTCCTGCTACAACAGGCATCTCATCTGTCATGTACGTTTCTTTTTGCACTATAGAGGCCAACACACTTACCTCTATTTTAGTTAATTTAGTTCGAGCCAACTTATCAATTCTACCTTGATTCCAAAAATTCACATATTCGGCTTCCATGCGTTTAATAAGTTTTGGCGCTGAGGTTGTCCAATAAAAATTATAGGTATTTGGAATAAAAAGTGAAACTATGTTTTCTGTATTAAAGCCTAGTGATGCACAATAAACTGAGTCGTTTAATAACTGCAACAATTCATTGCTATCTGTTTCTAATTGGTTTGCCCAAAACGAGACCAGATCAGCTTTACGTTGAGCGTATTTAAAAGTAACATCAAGCGGTGTTTGTTTACCACTAACCAGTAAGCGCAATAAAGCTAGGTTATTCATTCCATCCGCCACTTCGTACCTGCCTGGTTTTATTAGCGAGGCATAACCCGTTAAATGAGCAAATCTAAAAAAGGCATCGGTATTATTTAACACGCCATTTTGTTTAATTAATTCGGCATTTTCTGTTAACGATTTGTTGGTATACACCAGCAGATATCCTTTTTTATTCGTTTCTAGGTTAATATTATCGGCAAAAACATCTTCATAAATTTTTATGCCAACTGCAACCAGCAACAATAAAAATATACCCAACGTAATAATCAACGCTGTTTTAAATGTTTTTGATTTGGGTTTGGATTTAACTTTCCTTTTTCCTGCCGCATTCATGTACTTGCGAACATAATAATTTTGATTGATGTTTTTCCCAAATTCAATATTCAAAGTGGCTTTTACAAACTACCCCATGATGAATTGGCGATTGCTACAACTGTTGCAATAGCTGTTTAACCATTTGGTTTTGGGGATTTAGCGTTAATAAACGCAACAACAACTTCTTACTAGCAGCTTTTTGTCCAGTAATGTTTAACACACCCGCTTTATTTAATAAAGCTTGTTCAAAATCAGGATCAAGTGCAATGGCTTTGTTGTAATAAAAAATGGCTTTATCAAACTGTTGTTGTTTGGCGTAAACAAAACCTAAGTTAGTTAATGGCTCAGGTTGTTTAGGGTTTTGGTTTAAACTATTTTCTAAAGTATTAATGGCTTTTTCGTTTTCATCAACCTGCACATACAAAGCACCCAATGCATTTATAAAATCTAAATTTGCTGAGGCAAGTTCGACCGCCCGTTTATACCAACCCTCTGCCAAATTAAAATTACTATTGTTGTAGTAAGCTCGGCCAATACGGTAACATAACCATGGTTTGGTTTGATCGTTTGGTTTAAGTGTAGCAGCCTTTTTAATAATGCTTGCATAATCTTGTTTTAAGTACCACAAGTGTATCCATGCATCGGTTGTATTGGGTTGATTTAAAGATGTACTAAAGTATTTATTGGCACTATCTACAGCAGACTTTTCGCCACTAAACTTTTCATAATAACCAAGGTAAGCCTTCCCCCTCGTATTTAAATCGCTTTCGGGATTATTAATACAGTATATCCCTGCAAACTCTTTTGCTGTTTCTTTTACTTTTTTAGAAGCTGGAACACGAATCCAATGGTCGGTTACGGTTACATGAGGAATATCAATGGTACCTGATTTAGGCATGTGGCAACCCACACAATTGTTATTTGCCAATTTTATTTTAGCAGGTAATTCGGTGCAAATGTTTTTTTGTTTAACACTATGACAAGAATTGCAGCTGGTATTAAAAATTTGCGTACCTGTAACTTTTACACTTACGTGCGGATTATGGCAACTGATGCACGTTAATTTATTGGTGTGTTGATTACCAGTTATAAAACACTTGCTCATTTGTAATCGCTGAGCATGAGAAGCCATAATAAATTCATTGTCTCGGCCTTTGTATTTAGGCATGTAAATATCAATGTAATCACCCAACTTTTTACCTGGTCTAAAATCAGTAAAATTTTTATCGTTTTTAAGAACAGCATTACCTTGCAAGTGGCAACGTTGGCAAACATCTATTTGTAAATCCCACGAAAGTTTTTTGGGGTTTACAATGGTGTAATCAATTTGCGTTGCGGTATCAACAATATGGCCTGCAAGTTTTTCTTTTACATGCAACTCGCCCGGGCCGTGGCATCTTTCGCAATCAATGCCTTTAGGAACAGATATAAATTTATTGTTGCTGTTTTTAGCAAAAGTAGGCATGGCGTTATGGCAACTCATACACTCTAAACCAATGGCACGGTTAAATCTCACGTTTTGTCCATTTTCGAAACCTGGAGGTAAGTCCCACTTACCCTTTTGTGCGTACCATGTTAATGGCATTTGATACACAAAACCATTTATTTCCATCATGTGCGAGTTGGTATGCTGACCACTTCCTACAATATAATCAACCCGCTCTATACGCTTATGTATGGTATCTTTTCCATCAAGCCTAAACTCCATGATGTACATGGTATCGTTTGAAAAATACGGATAATAATTTAAGTTGTTAAACTTATCGTGAACCAACTGGTGTTTGCCAAATTTAGCAGCTGATTTTTGTTTGGTAGCCAAATTAAAAGACTGCCCCATGCCAGTTTCGATAAATGTTTTATAAATATCGTTGTGGCAACTGCGGCAAGATTCCATACCTACATATTTAACTGTATCGTTATGGTTTAGGTAGGTATTTTCAGGGGTTGATTGTTTATTGGCATCACCACAAAACAAATTAAAAAAGGTAATAATGCTCAGCGAAACGAGCAATACAAAGGTGGTTATATGTTTAGGTTTGATGCGCACTGAACAGTTAACAAATATGCACAAAAAAAGATTGATTTAAGAAAATCGGAAAGTGATTGCATTTAACTGATTTAGGTATCAAGATTTATCCTATAACCCAAGGGCATCCATTTTATCTTTTTCGTATTGATCGCCCTCTGCAGGGTAGCGCAAAATCTTATCGAACTTACCCGATTGTTTGGCCATAGACCACGTAAGGCTTTCCCCAGCAGGAACGGTATTGGTTATGGTATTGTAAATCGGATCTTCAAATGCTTTATGGGCATCAACCACACGCCAACCTTTTGTTTTAAAGTGTGTAATTACATCATCAAGAAACAAACCTGCTACTAAATTATGGTGCAATAATAAAGAGTGCGCAATGTGTCTTCCATTTAAAACCAATGAAATTGAATCGTAAAAAACAGCTTTCTCATACAAGTGATTGATGTAGTATTTCTTAAATCCTTCAATAGCAGCCTCTGGATTTTCTGTTAATCGTTTGCGCAAAC
>JBILPP010000172.1:0-4390 GCA_044373765.1 Bacteroidia bacterium | reverse complement strand
TTACATATTAGTTTCAATCCAAAGGAAACTAGCCTTCGCGAAATTGTTTCTTTGCTTTCCAGCCTTGGTTATGAACCTGCCATTAGTTTAAACGATTTAGAGAAAAATGTTAAAAAAGACGAAAGCCGCAAGTTGAGTTATCAAATTGGTGTTGCTGGTTTTTGTTTTGGTAACATTATGCTGATTAGTTTTCCTGAATATTTTGGTCTAGATAGTTTTACAAAAGGTTCATTCTCTAAATTATTTGGGTATATCAATTTAATTTTATCGCTGCCAGTATTTTTCTTCAGTGCACAAGATTATTTTAAAACTGCTTGGGGAGGTATAAAGAAAAAATTTATAAGCATTGATGTACCATTGGCTTTGGGCATTTTGGTAATGTTTACAAGAAGTGCTTATGAGGTAATTAGTGGCCAAGGAATAGGTTGGTTTGATACACATGCAGGATTGGTTTTCTTCTTGTTAATTGGGAAATGGTTTCAACAAAAAACATTTGATACTTTATCATTCGAGCGTGATTATAAATCATATTTTCCTGTAGCTGTAACTGTTATAAAAGACAATGATGAAATAACGGTTCCTGTAACAGCCTTGTCTATTGGCGATAGAATTAAAATTCGTAACAATGAGCTTATTCCTGCTGATGCCATATTATTAAATGGTGATGCCCAGGTTGATTTTAGTTTTGTAACAGGCGAATCTGATCCTATTAAAAAAGTAGTAGGTGAAATTATTTATGCAGGGGGACGACAAAAAGGCGCTAACATAGAGTTAGAAGTAAGTAAAAAAGTATCGCAAAGTTATTTAACACAACTATGGAACAACGAAACATTTGCAAAAAACACCACAAGTAATATTCAAAGTTTTCAGCAAATAGTAAGCAAATATTTTACCATTGCATTGTTAATTATTGCCTTTGGCAGTGCCGCGTTTTGGTTGGTTGTAAATCCATCATTATCATTAAATGCATTTACAGCCGTATTAATTATAGCTTGTCCTTGTGCATTGGCACTATCAAGTCCATTTGCATTGGGCACTGCAATGCGTGTTTTGGGTCGCAACAAGTTTTACATTAAATCGCCTGCTGTTGTAGAGCAAATGGCGCATATGGATACGTTGGTGTTTGATAAAACCGGAACATTAACCCAACCATCAGCATCAAGTATTGTATATTTCGGCAAGCCATTATCTGTTAATCAAATACAAATTATTGCAGCAGTAGTTTCGCAATCCATACATCCATTAAGCCAAAAAATTAAATCTTATTTGGGCATTCAAAATGTGCCTTTAGTTACTTCTTTTAAAGAAATACCTGGTAAAGGTATGGAGGCTAAAGTGAATGATAATGCCATAGTTATTGGTTCGCAAAATTTTGTAGGTGCTAATCAAAACGAAAAAGTTAACAACTTAGCTACACGCGTTTATATAAAAATAGATAACCTACTACTTGGCTTTTTTGAAATGGAACAAGGCTATCGCAAAGGCTTGGCTGATATCCTCACTCAATTGGCACCATCTTTTAACCAATATTTATTATCAGGCGATAATGACAAAGAACGCGATAGTTTAAGAGCATATTTTAAGCAAGACGAGAAGATGTTTTTTAATCAATCACCTGCTGATAAGTTAAACTTTATTCATGCCTTACAGCAACAAAACAAAAAAGTTGTAATGATTGGTGATGGATTAAATGATGCTGGGGCATTAAAGGCAGCACATGTTGGTATTTCTGTAACAGAAAACACCGCGCATTTTTCTCCCGCAAGTGATGTGATTATGGATGCAGGCGAGTTTTTAAATTTTCCTAAGTATTTTGATTTTGCTAGAAACACCTTAAAGGTTATTCACATAAGCTTTGTTATTTCATTAATTTACAATATATTAGGATTAAGTTTTGCGGTTCAGGGCACATTATCACCTTTGTTTGCTGCGGTACTTATGCCAATAAGTTCGGTAACTGTAATCGTATTTACCACATTAACCACCACATTTTTTGCTAAAAAAGGAGGCTTGCAATGAGCGTAATGTTTTTACTAATTGGATGCAGTTTTTTATTGGCCTTAGGTTTTTTAGGGGCTTTTATTTGGTCGGTAAGATCAGGGCAAATGGATGATGATTATACGCCATCTGTACGCATACTTTTTGATGACATAAAGCCTAAGCAAGAAACAAGCAACATTAAAGAGGAAAACAATACAACAGCATAAATTTCACTAATTATATTTTAACCATTTCTAATATTATCTATAACTCTAATCTAATAAAACATGCAAATTGAAAAATTTAATTACGACAACAAAATTGTAAGAGACTTTGCAATTGCTACCATTATTTTTGGTCTGGTTGGCATGCTGGTAGGGCTGCTCATTGCCATACAATTATATGAGCCAGCAGCAAATCTTGGTAATCAATACACAACATTTGGCCGTGTTCGACCCTTACACACCAATGCAATTATTTTTGCATTTGTTGGTAATGCAATTTTTATGGGTGTTTATTACTCGTTACAACGTTTGTGTAAAGCACGTATGTTTAGCGATGTATTAAGTCGTATCCACTTCTGGGGATGGCAAATCATTATTTTATTAGCAGCCATTTCATTGCCTTTGGGATATACTTCATCAAAAGAGTATGCCGAATTGGAGTGGCCTATTGATATTATGATTGCCTTGGTTTGGGTAACCTTTGGTATCAATATGATTGGTACAATTATAAAACGTAGAGAAAAACAGATGTATGTGGCGATATGGTTTTACCTAGCCACGTTTGTTACAGTTGCCGTGTTACACATTGTAAACTCAATTGAGTTACCCATTAGTTTAACAAAAAGTTACTCTGTATATGCAGGTGTTCAAGATGCATTGGTACAATGGTGGTATGGACATAACGCGGTAGCATTTTTCTTAACCACTCCATTTTTAGGTATGATGTATTATTTTCTACCTAAAGCGGCAGGTCGTCCTGTGTACTCCTACAAACTATCTATTTTGCACTTTTGGTCTTTAATTTTCTTATACATTTGGGCAGGACCACATCACTTGTTATACTCCTCATTACCTGATTGGGCTCAATCATTAGGTGTGGTTTTCTCTATCATGCTAATTGCCCCAAGTTGGGGAGGTATGGTAAATGGTTTATTAACTTTACGCGGTGCATGGGATAAGGTGCGCGATGAACCTATTTTAAAGATGTTTGCAGTAGGTGTTACAGCTTACGGCATGGCAACTTTTGAAGGGCCATTGTTATCATTAAAAAATGTAAACGCTATTGCGCATTTTACTGATTGGATTGTTGCGCACGTTCACGTTGGTGCGTTAGGTTGGAATGGTCTGTTAACCTTTGCTATTATTTATTGGATTATTCCGCGTATTTATAACACAACCATTTTCTCTAAAAGGTTAATGAACATACACTTTTGGTTGGCTACTTTAGGTATTGTGTTTTATGCAATTCCTATGTATTGGAGTGGTTTTACTCAAGGTTTAATGTGGAAAGAGTTTACTCCAGAAGGAACGTTACAATACCCTGAGTTTTTAAAAATTACAATACAAATTTTACCATTACACGTTTTACGCTCAGTGGGTGGCACATTGTATTTATCTGGTTTCTTGGTGTTAATTTATAACATTTTTAAAACCATTAAACAAGGTAACTTGGTAGCTAACGAACCAGCAGAAGCTCCAGCATTAGAGAAATCAACCTTATTTAAAAAAGGAGAGTTTTGGCATGCAGTACTGGAGAAAAAACCAATTACATTTACTGTTTTAGCGGTTGTTATAATTGCAATTGGTGGTGCGGTTGAAATGATACCTACATTCTTAATTAAATCAAACATACCCACCATTGCTAGTGTAAAACCATATACTCCATTAGAACTGCAGGGGCGTGATATATATATCCGCGAAGGATGTAATACTTGCCACTCGCAGTGGGTTCGTCCTTTCCGTAGTGAAACAGAACGCTACATGGGTGAGTACTCAAAAGCAGGTGAATATGTATACGATCATCCGTTTTTGTGGGGTTCAAAACGTACTGGCCCTGATTTGATGAGAATTGGTGGTAAATACCCAGATAGTTGGCATTACTATCACATGATGGATCCCCGTACCATGTCACCAGGCAGTATTATGCCTAAATACCAATGGTTGTCAGAACAAGATTTAGATATGAGCACCACCATTAAGAAGTTAAAAGCAATGAAAACTTTAGGCGTGCCTTATACTCAATATGAAATTGATAATGGCAACAATAATTTAATGGCACAATCAAAAATAATAGCAGATAACTTGAAAAAAGAAGGTATAGCGCTTGATAGTCGTAAAGAAATGATTGCAATTATAGCATACCTGCAGCGCATGGGTACTGATATCAAAAAAAATAAAACAGCAAA
>JBILPP010000171.1:0-4461 GCA_044373765.1 Bacteroidia bacterium | reverse complement strand
TTAAATACATAATTTTACTTTAATTATTAGTGCGACAAAGTTCTGCCAATCGATTGGCTTACTAATTATAACATCCACTAACAATAATTAGCGTACTAATTTTCTGTAGAATTGAAAAACTTTTTGTAAAAACTAAAACCCCTATGATCAAAGGCTAATGAAGTACAAACTGCTAAAAAGCCAATAGAAAGGACGAGGTTTACACCCAACCAACCACACAATTAATGTTATGATATGTTATAAAAAAAACACTGCCAAAAAATTTAAAAGAAGATTTACAACAACCATATTTTAACTATTATGTAGTTTGTTATAACTATAGTGTAATATATTTTAAACAATACTTGATAGCCATAATTTGCAGGCATGTTATTGACATCTATTACCAGCTGGATAAATAAAAGAAAGTGGATTTACGCACTTGTTATTGTATTGTGTATTGCACTAGTTTTTATACTTAAAGCATCCATATTTAAGCGCACATCTAGCAGCGATGAATTATTTACAAATGGAATTCCTGAACTGAAAGGCAATGAAAAAAAAATCATCAATCGGATATCTAAGCTGCACCAAGAAAATAAAAAAGAAGCGGCATACAAACTATTAAACGAAATGGATGAAAAGGCCCTAACTGAAGAAAATAAGTTAGCCCTTTATTATATAAACTCCCTCAGGTGTTTTATTTTTTCGCACGAAAAACAATATGAACAATCTGTTAATCATGGTAAAATAGCTTTAGATATTGCTACCACATATTTTGATACGATAAACTTATCAAATACGTATCAGAACATATGCGCAAGTTATTTCCAATCAGCACAAAGCGATTCAGGAGAAAAATACACTGCGCTGGGTTTTGAACATGCCTTAATTAAAGGAGATAGCATCATGTTAAAAACATTTGCAATGAACCTTGGCACCATGGCCTTTAACAGAAACTTACCCGGACTTGCAGGATATTATTTTGTTAAAGCATCAGCCATTAAGGCCAACGGATTCGCAAATACTGACACATTACTTTATGCCAATTTGGTTTCCATATTAATTTCTAACAAAGATTACGAAGAAGCAGAAAAACTATGGAATTTACACAACCTTGATGCTGCACTTGAGGGAGATACATATGTTAACCAACATTTACAATGCAATAGAATAGCCTTATTTCAAGTTCAAAAAAAATGGGATAAAAGCCGCGCTTTACTTTCTAAGCTCAACTTAACAGATTTTAATCCTGATTTTAAGGCTGCACTGTTTACCAACAGCTGGAACCAGATCTACAATGAAAAAGGAATTGACGCATGTGCAGGTTTTATTTCTGAGCATAAATTACTTTTTGAAGAATACTTCCCAGATGTGGTAACATCAATAATAAACTTAATACCCCATGATCAAATTTATCGCATAGGGATATTAAACTCCACGTTTGTGCAATCGTTAATAAATAGATATGCAATAGACCAATCGAATGATAGGTTATTAAAATATTCGGCACACTTATTATTAGGATATGTTTTGCAGCACGAAAACAAACACGAACAGGCCAATACAAACTATTTAATAGCCCATAATAACCACAATGTATATTTAGAAATTAACGACTCATTGAGGGTTAGTGATATTGATCATCAGATAAAATTTGAGCGTCTTTTAAGTGAACAGTATGAGTTAAACCGTAGGTTAACTACAAAAACTAAAGAGAACCAAATATTGATATTACTTGGGTCTATTTCAATACTGTTTTTGGTTACACTTATTGTTCTTTTCTACTTAAACGGACAGCGTAAGCAAGTTGAATTTCAACTACTAAGTATAGAAAAAAAGCAGATTGAAGAAAAGGATAAACATTTAGAAAAAGAAAAGCAACTAAACAATAGAATAGTAGAGTTATCTAAATCAATCATTATTAAAACCAATGAATTAGGTAGCGCCATCACCTCATCAACAACCAATAGCGCTAAAGAACTTTATAATATAAAACGAGAACTGGCTAAAATTTCACACTTTGAAAATATTGAGCATCCTGAAATTGCCGACAAGCTTTATCAAAACAATGAATTATATGAAAAATTATTTCCAAGTTTGATTGACTTTAATAAAACTGAAAAGCGAATTTTTGCACTTTCTGTAGAGGAGTATAAAGTAAAAGACATTAGCACGTTAATGGGATTATCAAGCCAATACGTGCATAACGTAAGAAGCCGACTTAAGAAAAAAGTCGGCCTCAATGAAGAAGTTACTTGGAGTGAATTTAAAAAGCGTGCATTGGCACAATCAGATCAAATTACATCTTAATAATTTTAAATTCTGTTCTCCTATTTTTGGCATGATCTGCCTCGCTGCACTTCACGCCATCCTTGCACTTATTTAATAATTTTGATTCTCCAAAACCTTTCCAAGTCAATCTTTTAGGGTCTATCCCCATTGATAAAATATATTTACCAGACGACTCCGCACGTTTTTGTGAAAGTGTTTGGTTGAATGTAGCACTTGAACGAGAATCGGTATGCGAACCCAATTCAATTATTAATGTTGGAAACTCTCTCATTGCGTTTACTATTTTATCTAGTTCAAGCGCAGCATCTGTTCTTACATCCCATTTACCCAAATCAAAATAAATTGGATTAAGGTTTAATAGTTTTCCTAAATCTTGACCAACTTTAATTTTAGCCTTAGCAACAACCACAGGAATTGCAGACATTATTTTAGCAACAACTAGTTTACGACTCTTATCAAAAGTTAATGGCATTTGAAACGATTGAGTAATGTAACCTCCTTTGTTTAACGAAACCATCAAATTACTACCTATTAATTTGCTTGTTGCAGGTAGGTTAAAACAAACACTGCCGTTCTCATCAGATGTTGATGTGTAATTTTGATTTCCAATGGTATAATTAACTGCAACACCTTTATTGGGTTGTTTGGTTATGCTATCTGTTAATACAATACACACCGTATATGGTGTGGTATCAATGGTGTAATCATAAATATCATCTCCACCTTTACCACCTAATCTGTTAGAACTAAATGAACCACTTAATTTTGATATTGGTTGAAAGTAAAAATCATCATAACTTGAGTTAATTGGAGCTGAAACAACAACTGGTGATTGAGCACCTTTAGCTAGCATTAAAATATCTAAACCGCCAAAGCCATTAGCCGTTACAGAGCTAAAAAACAAATCGCCATTGCTCATGGTTGGAAATACCTCATCCGCAGGGGTATTTACTGCATCTAATGGCTTAGGTGCATCCCAAACCAAATCAACTAATTTACTGTAGTAAATATCAAATCCGCCTTTACCGCTTTTCATGTTAGACGAGAAAAACAAGGTATTGTTGGCCTCATCAAAATAAGCATGTTGAACTGAGTAGTCTGGTGAACAGAAGGGTAACGAAGTGAAGGCTGAATATCCTCCTTCAATTTTTTTAGCCCATAAAATTTCAAGTTGATAAATGCCCGATGCATTTTTTTTACTGCGGCTAACCGTAGCAAAAATATAGTTGTTGTTGTTGGTTACATGCACTGGACCAATGTGAAATCGTTTTGACTCTGATGCCAAATCTTTTATTACTGCATCACAAGTATTGTTGATGGCAAATGTTTGCATAAATGCATTTTGTACATTTTCATCTTTAGACAATCTGTTTGAAGAAAACAACTTAACACCACCTAAATTGGTAGAACCAAATTCGTCTGCATTGGAGTTAACACATGAGTTAGTTATGTCTGCAAGAACATGAACAGATTCTTCCGTCTGGTAATCACTTAACCCCATTTCGCGCAGTTTTAAAATAAATGGATTGTAAGCAGTTTGATTTAAATTATGTTGTTTGCATAAACTTACATAATCAAGCAAATGCTGCTTTTCAATTATTAGTCCTTTATCTGCTGCGGCAGAGTATATTTTAAATGCTTCTTTCGACTTGTTTAAACGCAACAAAACATAGGCGTATTGGGGCATAACAGTTGAATCGCCTTTACTTAAACGCTTTGCCAATATAGGCTCGGCATCTACCATGTCTCTTTCAAAAAGTTGTTTATTTAGTTTTGCAGGCGACTGTGCGTTTATATCCGAACAGATTAACACCACTAATAATACCAATAAGATCTTTTTCATACCAATTAATTAAAATAACGAGGTGAGTTAATGCGGCTAGGTTTACCATTAAGATTTAAGCTTATGGTAATTTGGTGTGTTTGTTTAGATAGCATGGAGATGGCCGATAGCGGATAATCATAACAATAATACATATCAAACCTTCCAACATTTACCACTCCCAACATAGCCCCTACTCCATCGCCTGAACGATAACTTAATCCGGTTACCACTTTACTTTTCATTTCAAGTACTGCATTCACATCAAACTGCACAGGCGCATTTGTAACTTCTTTCATCAAAACACTAGGGCGAAACTTAAACTCATCATTCAAGTTGAAGTTATATCCCATGTAAGCAAAACG
>JBILPP010000170.1:0-4462 GCA_044373765.1 Bacteroidia bacterium | reverse complement strand
GCCGAAATGAACAATGATGGTACGATTAAGAGATTGGTAGAAAAACCCACAATCCCTAAAAGTAATTTAGCTTTAGTAGGTATTTACCGCATAAAAGAATCGGCTAAGTTGTTTGAAGCGATTGAGTACAACATGCAAGAAAAAATCACCACACAAAATGAGTATCACTTAACAGATGCCCTGATGCGTATGATTGAAACCGGAGTTGAAATGCGCACGGTTGATGTTGACAATTGGTTTGATTGTGGTAAGAAAGAAATATTATTAGATACAAATGCTACTTTATTAAAACGTTTAAGTTACGATACGTCAAAGTATAAGTTTGAAAATACCATCATTATTCCACCTGTTTTTATTGGCGAAAATTGCAACATCAGCAACTCTATTATCGGTCCAAATGTATCTGTTGGTGAGCACGCTATTTTAAATTATGCCGTTTTAAAAGACAGTATTATTGGCCCTTATGCACAAATTGAATACGCTATTTTAGATAGGTCGGTAATAGGTAATGATGCATTGCTTAAAGGGATGAAACAAAGCCTGAATATCGGTGATAGTACCGAAATAAATTTTGGGTAAATAGATCTCACCAACAACATTTGTCTTATATACACCTCAATACTTTTTTTAAACTTGCACCATGAGTAACACAAAACGTTTTGTATCGCTATACGGATTTTTTGCCTTTAATTACCCGAACCACTGGGTTGAGGAAGCCGATGAAGCGGGTCATTATATTTTTTACAACAACAATGGTGGAAAAGGTGCCTTACGCATTATGCTTTTGCCTAACGAGTTTGAGGGTGATGATGCTGCGGTAAAAATGTTGGAAGAAGTATATAAACAAAACAAAGATTTTGATCCTGCTTTGATTGCAGTAGGAGATAACCGTTTTGTATCTTTTGTAAAAGAGCACGATATAAACGGAGGTTCTTTTACGGTTTATTATTGGGCTACTGCTAAATATGATAAAGTAGTGCTTTATACATTTACAGCTCAAACCGAGTTAAAAGCATTACCCGCTTTACAACAAGAAAAACAAGAAGTAGAAGAAATGATTGCCACTTTTGAATTTTTAAGTGGGGAAGATCATCAGCATTGATACTACTCCCAACATCCCATACTTGGCGTAGTGCTGCGTGGATTGTTTTTTAGGTCGAATAAAATATTGGTTTGTGTACCTGTGTTTTTTGCGGGTGAGTTGGCTTTTAATCGGTAATCGTTTATGATAAAATTTTCAAACAAAGGATCTTTGTTTATTACGTTACCATTGGTATTTAAACTGCTTTGTTTGGTTCTAATTAAATTACTCTGAATAATGGGAGTTGTAATGGTCAAACCTTGAGGGTGAGAGTTGATTAAAAACTCTTCCTCTAAACTTCCATACACAATATTATTTACCAACTCAAAGCTTAAATTATAACGAGCAACAATATTGTTTTGTTGATCGAAGTATGGGGTATTATCAAATACCAAAATAGGATTTTGTCTATTAAATTTGGTATTGTATGATGCAATGGTGTTATGTACCAATTGGTATTTTCCACCTAATGCTCCAAAAAAACCAAACTGTCCACAATCAGTAATCAAATTATTTGAAGCAACTACATGGGCTGAGTACCCAACTATACCAACTGCCGACATATTGTAAATCTGACTCTGTGTAATGGTTAAATTTGGATTGCTGTTTACCGATTGTGAGTCGACCTCAATACCAATATATCCATTTCTAATAATACTTCCTGTTATTATATTGTCTTTGCTTCTGGGTAAAAATCTAATTCCTGCCCATTGGTTGCTAAGTTCTTTATAATCCCCATCTAAACGGGTGCCTTCAAATATTACAGGATTGTTGGCAGTACCGTTTACAATTAAAGTACCTGCAACTAAAATGCTCGATTTATTGTAAGAATGGATTCTAGCACCTGCGTCAATTGTCAATACACAACCTTCAGGAACCAAAATACTGTCGTATATTACATAAGGCTTATCAGCTGTCCAGCGCAAGTTTCCGCTGTTACAATCCAACACATCATTAAATAAATAATTTGCGTCTTGTCCCCAAGCTACTAAATCCACATCCTGAACATTGCCATTTGTTTCAAACAGAATTTGATCGGCAACAACAAATGGTAAGTTTTGGCTACCTGCTTGAATGTAACATTGTACAAAAATAATTAAGCTGTCTTTGCCATAAATTTCTTTGCCATAAACCTGATTGGTACTTTGGCCATCAATGTTTAATCTAAATACACTTGGAAAGTTACCGCTTAAACGAATGTTCGTTTTAACCGCATTATTATTGGGGTTAATTACCCTAATTTGTTGGGTAACCGAAATGGGTCTAACACCACCAGAATCCAATTGTGTAAATACTGTATCAAAATAAATAGTATCCACCGAAAACTGAAGTTTTGCTGAAGGATCGGTGGTAAATTCATCTTCAATTCTGCATGCGTGAAAAATTCCGCTTACAAAAATTGCTGTTAGAATAAGTATATATTTTATTGGTTTCAATGTGTTGCAAATATGCAGTAATATTCCCAAATTAATTTATAGAAGCTTTGTAAAAGCGCTCTACTTGATTTAGTTGGAATTATCCATACCGAATCCTTGGTATAGAATTTCTTCAGCAATTTCTCAAATAGATGATCTATAATTTCTTTATCGATTCAGTTCCGTTTGATCACGGAATTGAACATGGATAATACGAATTGTATCGCTATTTATTGCGTTGACTTACTTCACCAAATCGGCTATAGCTTTTTGTGCCTGAGTATACTGAAAAGTAAAACCAGTATTCAATATTTTTTGAGCTGATATGTGCTGACTACCCAGTAACATGTCTCCCATTTCGCCAAACAACAGTTTAATAATGAACCCTGGTGCATTTGGTAAAATGAGTGGTTTATGCAATTGTTTAGCCAAAATTTGAGTCAGTTTTTTGTTGGTTTCTGGAGCAGGAGCCACACCGTTGTATACTCCACTTAGATTTTTGTTTTCAATTAGATACAGAAACATATTACACAAATCATCAATATGTATCCAACTGGTTTCTTGCTTTCCACTGCCAAGCGCTGCGCCAAAAAATAGGTTTATGGGGGTTGATACTTCTTTTATAAATCCACCATCTGTGGCTAAAACTACTCCAACACGAATAATTCCTGTTCTGATACCAAGATTTTCAATAGGTTTAACTGCCGTCTCCCAGTCTTCGCATACTTTAGCCAAAAAGGTATTTGCCGCAGGACTGTTTTCTGAGGTATTTAATTCGGTATTGTTGCCATAAATACCTATTGCAGAAGCAGAAATAAATGTATTTACGGTATTTTTATGTTTACCCAATGCATGGGCAAATAGCTGTGTAGATAAAATTCGGCTGTCGTATATTTCTTTTTTGTAGGCATCCGTCCATTTATTATCAGCAACTCCTGCACCTGCTAAGTTGATAATTACTTCAGCAAAATCAAAAACGGTATTGTCAATGGTTTGCTTTTTTACATCCCATTCAAACTGCTTGATGGGTTGGCTCGGCTTGATTTTTCGAGTTAGCCAAGCTACTTCATGTCCTTTATCAATCAACATTTGGGTTAATCTCTTGCCAACTAACCCGCTTCCTCCCGCTATTACTACCTTGGTCATTTTTATTTTTGTATTTAATTCAAAACAATCTTCAGTGGATTTATGTTTGAACAAGATAATTAAATAGTTAACAAAAACGGAGGCATTGTACATTGGGTATATTTTCTATTAAAGATATTGAAGCTGTTTCGGGCATAAAAAGCCACACGCTGCGCATATGGGAGCAGCGGTATGGCATTATTGCTCCTAAACGCACGGAGTCTAATATCAGGTACTATGACGATGATGATTTAAAACACATTTTAAATATTAGTATCTTAAACAGGCAAGGTATTAAGATATCTGAGATTGCCCGAATGAGCAAGGAGGAGATTACCGAAGCGATTTTAAAAGATAGTGCTCTTTTTTCGGAAAATTATGATACCCACATTAAAGGTCTAGTTTCTGCCATGCTAAGTTTTGACGAGTATGGATTTCACAAGGTAATTAGCACCAATGTTATACAATTAGGCCTGGAACAAACTGTTATCAATATAATATTCCCTTTTCTAGCCGAGGTTGGTTTGCTTTGGCAAATTGGCTCCATCCATCCATCTCACGAACACTTTGCCTCAAACATCATCCGCCAAAAATTATATGTTGCCATAGATGGAAATGTGGGTCGTTTTGCCGAAAACAGAAAACGATTTTTACTTTTTTTACCTGAACACGAGCAGCATTCAATAGGATTATTATTTGCAAATTATATTCTTCGAACGCGTGGACAAGATGTATTGTACCTTGGCCAAGAAGTGCCACTGCTTGATTTAAAGGATGCCTTCGTTGATAACGAACCAGATTATGTATTAACCCAATTAACTGCAGCGCACATAAACGTAGA